>CAZSTA010000006.1:35582-41095 GCA_964609495.1 uncultured bacterium
CGCTGAGGAGGGAGCTTTCCCCCCAGGAACGAAGATAGAGTTAGAGATCGATATAGATGATGAGGTCGTATCCGCCTTGGGCAGGATAATTCATATCAAAGCTGTGGA
The DNA here is from genome assembly GCA_964609495.1 of uncultured bacterium. Taxonomy (GTDB): domain Bacteria; phylum CAZSTA01; class CAZSTA01; order CAZSTA01; family CAZSTA01; genus CAZSTA01. The sequence goes on from CAZSTA010000006.1 coordinate 35,691, forward strand.
GCGTGGATTCTACGATGTAGGGATTCAGTTCATCAAGATAAGCGATGAGGACCTAGAAAAGCTAAAAGCATTCTTTAGAAATAAAGGACAGGATATTACATAAGAGCCATTACTTCATCCAAACTGAAAGTGCCTTCCATAGGACCCTTCTTAGTAGTCGCTAAGGCTCCCATCGCATTAGCAAAGGCGGCGGTGCGTTTTAGATCCCATCCTCGCAACATCCCATACACAAAGCCAGCATCATAGCAATCACCTGCTCCAGTAGGATCTATCGGATTCACCCTATAGGAGGGAACGGTAAATGTTTCCGAAGGGGTAAAGATCCTAGAGCCTCTCTCTCCCTCCTTCAAAGCCACGATAGGGATACCCCTCCCGATCAATCGCCGACAAGCCTCCTCAGAGCTTTCCACCCCCATCAACATCTGGGCTTCTTCTCCACTGGGCAGAACCAGATCGCATAGCTCCAGTATCGGTTGACATATCTCCCTTATCTTATCCACTCCTAGTAATTCTGGCCTCAAATTCGGATCTAAACTTATCTTCCCTCCCCTATTTTTCACCAATTCGGCGGCTTTATAACAAGCGGATTTACAATCGTCATTAATTGACAGAGCAGAGCCCATAATGTGAAGAAATTTAAAAGATGAGACATAATCCTCTTGTATATGATCGGGATTAAGCTGACCTGCGGCGGCGTAACGCAAGTGGAAGATAAACTTTCGACTTCCATCCTTGAAATAGGCTACGAAGGCGACTCCCGTGGTATAACCCTCCGGTTTTGTTATATAAGTGGAATCGACCCCATCAGCCTCTAACCTCTCAGTAATACACTTCCCAAAATCATCATCGCCTACACATCCTATAAATCCGCACCTCACCCCTAATTTAGCTAGCGCATCGAAGAATATCGCAGGAGCACCGCTGGGGAAAGGTCCAACGAAATCCGCTGGCTTATCGAGAGGTTGTTCTATCTCCTTACGCATAACCTCCACTAACAGCTCACCTAAAGATAGCACTTCATAAGCCATATCTATCATCCCTTTCCATCCCTAGATAGTTACATGTTCACGGATTATTCCTCAACCATTCTGCATACTCCTTGATCCCCTCTTCAATCGTCCATCTAGGAGTATATCCCAGAATAGTTTTAGCTCGCGATATATCTATAGAGGGTCTCCTTATAAAGAACAAGCCAGGACCAAATTCGATCTCCGACTTCACTTCTGCATATTTCTGAGTTATAGCCGCTACTTCACTCAACTTATAAGGTTTACCGGTAGCGATATTGAAGACCTTATATTTCGGCTCCTCAGCCTTATACGCCAAGATGACACCATAAGCCGCATCCTCAACGTAGGTGAAATCTAAAGCTTGATCCCGTCCCGTGTCCAGACTGAGTTTTTCAAAACCCTCCAGAGAGCCAAATACCGTCTTGAAAAGAGGATTAATTACCGAAGGTTTCTTCCCCGGTCCATAGACGAAATAGAGACGAACACAGCGGAAATCTAATCCATAATGGGTCTCATATTGAAAGCCGATCAACTCCGCCCCCGCTTTGCTAGCTCCATATAAATCGCTTGGCTCAAGCCCGGCCTCATCTTCGGAAGGGACAGGCGTTCTCTTAGCCTCTCCATATACTGCCCCAGAGCTGATATTAACTAATCTCTTAATTCCGAATACCCTTGAGGCCTCTAAGATATTGAGAGTTCCAACCACATTGATAGAGACATTGCGGTGAGGATTAGCCCAAAAGTGCGGTCCGGCCACTATTGCGATGGTATGTATTACCCCCTCTATCCGTCCCTCATATCTCCTGAAGGTATCCACTAGACGAGGATAATCAAGGATATCGCCTCGAACATAGATGATCCTATCCTTTACCTCCTCCAGATAATCAAATTCTCTCGATTGAATATCATATATTATTACATCATTTCCTTCCAGCGCTAGCAGTCTCGTTATCCACGAGCCAACTAGTCCATATCCTCCCGTAATCAAAATAGCCATTATGATATCCTCCCTTCAGTCAGTAGAAAATGAAAATTCGTTCGCTCATATTGGATTCTGCGTGCTTAGCTAAAAATGTTTTTTATTTCTTAATCACCCTCCCATCGAGGGAGAGGAAAATAGGAAGATCAGTTCTATCTGGGTGTCCCCTCTCCCCTTGTGGGAGAGGGATAGGGTGAGGGGGAAATTATTTCTTTCGCTCATTAGATCAGTCTAGCGCACCTTATGCGAATATGAGTGAATCCGTTTAATCCGTTGACCGCGCCCCCTTATTAGAGATTAAAACTCTTCCTGCTTTAGTAGCCATAAGATGAAGTGGGAGTTCTCCTTCATCCCTCAACTTCTTATAATCAGATTCATACATAACACAGTAAACTCTATCCTCGGAATTCAAAAAGGAAATCAACCCCTCCTTATCAGTTAACCCCTCTACCCGATGCCTAGTATAGAAAACCCAACTTGGCTCGAAGAAATGATAGCAGGCTATCCCCTCCTCTGGTTTGAGATGCATATTTATCTTATCAGACAGATACTTAGAGGGCTTCACAGTTTCCACCCGAGGAAGTAGATATATCGCTAGGCTCCAAATCATAATGGACATCATCGCGGCTATGATGGTGAAGGCAACCAAAGTTCTCTCCCTAGAGAAATATGATATCAGAGCGAGTATAGTCCCTCCCGCTAAGGTCAATATAATAGGAATAAGACTTGATCTATACTCGGCTGGGAATTTCACTAATGATAAGGCATAGATGATAGCTATTATCATAGCTAGGACTAAAAAAGCTAGGATAGAGAAGGAAGCGATCATCCCCTTGCGAAAAGGAGTTAAGACGACTCTCGCTATGATATCATCCCAAACCTTGCCCACCATTAGAGCGATGGCTGGATAGAGGGGTAAGATGTGGTTAGACAGACGGGTCTTAGCGATGGAGAAGAAGAGGAAGGTTATAGCAAACCACAGGAGGATAAAGAGGGCTTCTTCCCTCTCCCCTACTTCTCTCATCCTACCAGGTCTCAAATACACCAGCGAATAGGGAAGAAATGCACTCCAGGGAAAAAAGCCTAAGATTAATACTGGTAGATAATAGTAGAAAGGTTGAGGTTCTATTATAGAAGTGGTATATCTGACAAACGTGTTATAGATAAAGGTTATCCCCGCGTACTCCCCGCCGTAGCGAAGAGATTGAATTATGAACCAAGGAGAAACGATCGCTATGAAGATCACGATCCCCAAGGCTATCTCCTTCAACCTGAGATAAGCCCCCTGTCGAAAATCGATTTTCGGCTTGATCACTATAAGATAAGGAACAACTATCAGAATCGGGAGAGCTAGCCCTACTGGACCTTTAGTCAAAACTCCTCCCGCTGCGCTGACGAAGAAGAGGTAATAATATATCGGCTCTTTAGTTTTATACCCCAATATGAAGAAAAGCAACGTTAAAGCGACGAAAAAGGTGAGACCTGCGTCGAGCATCCCCATCCTAGCTTGAATTATATATTGAAAATTCGTCGCTAGAACTATCCCTGCTAAGAATCCAGTTTTAGAGCGAAATAGCCACTTCCCTATAAAGAAAGTAACTATCACCCCTCCTAAGCTGAATATAGCGGTCCAGAAGCGAACTGAGAACTCGTTTACCCCAAATATCTTGAAAGCTAAAGCGGTAAGCCAAATATAGAGGGGAGGTTTTTCAAACCAAGGTTGGTAATTAAAGGTGAGATCGGTCCAGTTTCCAAATTCTACCACTTCTCTAGCGACCTCACCATACATCGCCTCATCCTTATCCCAAAGGGTGGGGTATCCGAGCCTGAAGAAGAATAGAAAGAGAGAAAGAAATATGAGGATTATGATAAAGATGTGATCTCTTTTAAGGATTTCCTCTTGTTCCAATATCACTTAAAATCTCTTCTCAATTAGCAGTTAAAAAATAGCCCTCGATATGATCGATTCCACGCCCTACCTTACAATTAGATCTCCCACTTCCTAGCTAACCAATTCCGATTTATCTCCACCGCCTTATGAGGACATACTTCATGACAGCAGAAACACTGAATACACTTTCTATAATCTATAACGATCATAGAGGAGTAGGGAACTTTCTTATTTTTCACTTCGACTTCCCTCATAGCTTGCACTGGACAGTTCTTAACACAGATCTGGCATCTCACACATTTCTCAGGATTGACCCGGGGTCGAACTTTAATGCACCACTTAGCTAAGGGTTTCAAGATCGCCAATAGCAATCCAGGAGCTTTCGTTAGCCAAACGTTGACGTTAGTAGAAAGCTTATAATCATCGACCTTTACCTCATGCCAAGGGGTCCCTTTGATCTCTATCCTATCGAGCCTAGCCTCTCCTAAACCGCTCTCAAAGGCGATTCTAGTGGTATCGACGATCATAGGATCTAAGCTTATTATCGCGGAACAGACAGCATCTAAGGACACACAATCGGTGCTAGCGGCGATGATCCCTACAAAGCGAGGATCCCCTCCTGCTGGGCCATGTCCCTCCATCCCCACTATTCCATCCATAATAGCCAGACGAGGCTTGGTAGCAACGAAGATATCGACCAACAAAGTCGCAAAATCGACTGGTCGAGGAGCTAGACGATGAAACTCCTTCTTCCGAAAGCCAGGGACTGCCCCATACATATTCTTTATCGCTCCAGTAAAAAGGGTGTAATTCTGAGTTTTGAGTTTAGGAAGAGAGATCACCACGTCCGCATCAAGAACTTCCTTAGAGATATGAATAGTCTTTACAACTCTCTTCCTTCCATTTAAGGAGAGGTAGGAGAGATCTTCCCCCTTGAAGAGAGAAACAACATCTATCGCTCTTGATCCTGCAGATTCAAACTTCACTATCTCCGCAGACATCTCCTCCGCGGCTTGTCTGAAACCGGAATCCTCGTAGGCCTTATCTACATTGGCATAGGCATTACCCGGACTATCACCTATCAGCGGGATACCTCCTGCCTCCCTGACCGCCTGTATCACCGCCTTCACCACTGCCGGATGAGTAGTTGCGGCGACTTCAGGTTTAGATCCCAGTAGCATATTAACCTTCAGGAGAACCCTATCGCCCTTATGAACTAGATCCTTAATGCCTCCGATGAGGTCCAAACTTTCCCTAACAGCTTGATCTACCCTCTCCTGCTGATAATCATCGCACTTCACTATGGAAACTTGGGACATTGTATTCTCTCTTATCTTTGTTTATTTCAGATTTCCTACTTTTATAACTATATCCGCGGCCCTCTCAACTGCTCCAGGTTCTCCCAGCTTTTCCACTACCCCTCTAAGCTCATCCTTCATCGAACTTATCCTCTTCTCATCGCCCAATATGTCCAGAGCGACCTCAGCTAGCCTCTTGGGTTTAGCCTCCCACTGTAGTAATTCAG
>CAZSTA010000007.1:0-40830 GCA_964609495.1 uncultured bacterium
CTACCTTCGGCTCCAGAGCAGGATTTATCATTACTATCTGATTAGCAACAACTTCTACTTCTCTCTCCCAGTCAATATATCCTTTCTTAACTAGCTTCAGCTTAATCTTTCCCACTGTTAAGCCATCTAGCTCAAGGGGAGTCTTGCCTTTCAATTCTTCATTCAAATATATCTCCGCTTCCGGGGGAGTTGATTCGATTATAAGGCTTCCTACCTTCGGCTCCAGAGCAGGATTTATCGTTACTATCTGATTAGCAACAACTTCCACTTCTCCTTCCCAGTCACTATATCCTTTCTTAACTATCTTCAGCTTAATCTTTCCCACTGCTAAGCTATCTAACTCAAGCGGAGTCTCGCCCTTTAGTTCCCCATCCAGATATATCTCCGCTTCCAGGGGAGTTGATTTGATCATAATACTCCCTACCTCTGGCTCCACAGGCCATCCTCTTCTGACTCTCAATCCCTCTTCTACCCTCACCTCTGGTAATATATCCTTCACTAATTCAGCTACTGATCTAGATTCAAAAACTTCCGTAATTTTGAGCAACTTCGCTATCTCTCCTTCAGGAGTAACCACCTGATATTTATCCCCTTCCTTTACCCCATCATCTCTCCCTAGATCAAGCCCTATCCTCTCCTCAGGTAAAACCCTTATTATCCTCCCTTTAGCAACCTTCTCGGTGGAGATTATGATCACATCTTCCTCTAACTTATTATTGTAGGTCGGCGTTTGCTTCTTCACCATACTGTCCTTTTTGTAATACTCGGGAACATACCTGAATACATAATTCTTGACTTCTCCTATAGATATATCTCCATCCCAATCCCCTTCAGCATCTGCTCCTCCCTTCAGTGCCTCTACCAGATAATACCCAAATACTGTTCCACCTTCTCCATCATTAAATCTATGCGACTGCCAAGCTGGCTCATCATCCCTGCTGGCGCTCAATATGAAAGTCCCATCCTTCTCCAGATCGGAGACTGTCTCTCCAATCTCCTCCGGGGTCGCGGCCAACGCTCCACCTATGGGCAGGGATAGGCTCTGAGCGGCACCACCTGAATAACAGCTATTGATGAAGATAAGAATCTTCTTCGATCTTATCTTGCGGAGCAAATAGCCAAAGATGTCATCAGGAATAGCCCTTATCGGATTATCCAAACTCATATCGTAAGTGGATAGATACTCATCATAGAGATCATCAGGATCTCTAGCTTTCTCATCTCCATCGGCATCCAAAATAGGAAAACCATGTCCTCCATAGGAGATAATTACCAGATCGTCTTCCTTCGCTTTCTGAGCCAGCCATCCTTCCATTATCCTCTCGATGTTCTCCCTAGTCGCCTCCTCATTCAGCAAGAGCTTGATATTTCTATCAGGAATAAAGCCAGCTTTTCCCACCAGAATTTCATATAGAGCTTGGGCATCACTAGCACAGAAGGTAGGAGGGATGTTTTTATCCTGATACTTGGAGATACCGATTATCACCGCCCATCTGTCAGCGGCGAAAACGCTGTTAAGGAATGCTGACATTAATATTATAGTGATAGATATAATTAGAATAAATCTAAACTGTTTCATCTTTAGCACCTCCTACTACTTAACAGAACCTCTCTCTTTATCTTCTACTATCACCCAAAAAGGGACTCTTTGAGAATTTGTTTAAATCACCCTCCCCTAACCCCTCCTATCAAGGGAGGGGAAAACCAACTAAGAGCTAGAAGCTGATTTTTTACGACAATTAGCGCAAAGCCCATACATCTCTAGCCTATGGCTTTTAACCAAGAAATCATTCTGTTCAGCTATCTGCCTCTGAAGTTGTTCGATCATAGGATTCTCGAATTCAATTATCTTTCCACAGGAGGTGCAGATTAAATGATCATGGTGGCCATGATCTACAGAATGTTCATAGCGAGTCTGTCCTTCGCCAAACTTCCTCTTTTGAGCCAGTCCTGCCTTACAGAATAGATTAAGAGTGCGATATACAGTTGCTAGACTTACAGAAGGGGCAACCTCGCTCAACTTCTGATGTAATTCCTCTACGCTAATATGCCCTCCTGTAGCTAAAAATACCTCCAGAATTATCTCCCTTTGCTTAGTATATTTCATATTATTTCGAGAGATATAATCCTGAAGTATTTTTCTCTCCTTAATCAAGATCCACCTTCCAAACGTTGATTTTCGCTCTTTGATTCTAACTATATCATATTTCCTAAATTTTGTCAATCGCAATCGGTTGACAAGCCTTATATTTTCTGTTACAATTCATCTTGGTTATCCCCCCTCAAAATTGGAAATTCGGTCGTTATGTAATGATAATAAATCCAAGACTCAATCATAAGGAGATAAATAAGCGACAATTGGCAAATGATATAGATCTCTCCATAATCATCGTCAACTGGAATGCCAAAGATTGGCTATATAAAACTTTGACCTCCGTCTATAAATATACCAAGGATATCACCTTTGAGGTCCTCGTTATCGATAATAACTCCTCTGATGACAGCGTGGAGATGATTCGCAAGGAGTTTCCCCAGATTCGTCTTATAACTAACAAGGACAATAAAGGTTACTCTAAAGCTAATAATCAGGGCATTAGGGAGAGCAAAGGAAGGTATATTATCCTCCTCAATCCTGATACCAAGCTTCTAGACAACGCTCTCAAAAGTATGATCGAGTTTATGGATAACCATAAAGAAGCTGGAGCTGTAGGCTGTTCGTTGCTGAATCCTGATATGAGTTGGCAATCCTCCTGTCGAGGATATCCCGATTTAGCTAAAGCTTTTCTGGAGAACACCCTATCTGGGAAATTACTATCTCGCACCACAAGGGGAAGGGAGAAGTATATAGAACTTTGGAGGCCCGAAGATATCCACGAGGTTGAGGCAGTATCAGGAGCATGCCTACTCACGAGGAGAGAAGTGATCGAACAAGTCGGACTCCTGGATGAGAACATCTTTATGTTCTCGGAGGAGGTTGATTGGTGCTACAGAATAAGAAAAAGCGGCTGGAGGATATATTATCTCCCGTATATTCAGATAATCCACTATGGTGGTTATACCTATAGAAATATAAATGATAAGATGTTCGTCAAAGTATATCAGACCAAATATTATTTTCATCGCAAACACTTCGGCCCTCTATCAGCTTTTATATATAGACTGCTGAATATATACGGATTAAGCTTTAGAGTTATTAAGTGGCTTATAATCTATTTGAGCAGAAAATTGAGTGGTCAGAAGATAGACGGAACTATAAAACCCTATTGGACAGAGGGAGATATTAAGGGAGCCTCTAAGCAGGTGCTATATCTCCACTGGAAAGCTTTAAAGTGGCATCTCAAAATATGAACATTTTGTATCTAACTCCATATATACCATATCCTCCTTTCAGTGGGGGAAAAATACGAGTGTTTAACCTCCTCAAGAATCTAGTTAGAAATCACTCGGTTCATCTTCTATGTTTAGTGGAAAGGGAGAAAGAGCGAACTTTTATATCCTCTCTCAAGCAGGAATGTGGGGATAATCTGCGCGTATCAGCCGTCCTGAGTCCTCCTAAGAAATCGAAGCTAGATCGTTTATGGCGCGCCTTCTCCCATAAATCTTATCGCTACGTCCGCTACTATTCTCCCGAGATGCAGAGATTGATAGATAAGGTATTGAGAGAAGAGCGATTCGATCTTGTCCAGGTGGAGCATTCCTATATGGCGTATTATGATTTCAATACCGATATCCCCTTGATATTAGCTGAGCAGAATTTAGAGTTCGATATAGTTCATCAGATACTGCTTCGCGGGAGGGATGCCCCTCGGCGTATCTATAGCCTCTGGGAATATTCCAAATTTAAGCGAGAAGAGATCGAGTTATGTCGCAAATTCACCAAATGCCTCGTGGTCTCGGAAGAGGATAAAGAAAGACTAACTCCTTTCGTATCGGCGGAGAGGATAGAAGTAGTGCCAAATGGAGTGGATACAGAGTTGTTTAAGCCGGCAAACTCAGGGGATAAAAAGGGGATCCTCTACATTACAGGCCCCGCTGGTTATTATCCCAATGTTTGTTCAGCTCAATATTTCTGCGAGGAGATATACCCTCAGCTTACGAGATATGTGCCTTATGAGAAGATAAACATCGTAGGGAGGGATCTACCTCGACCAATACAAAAATTAGGAGAGAGAGATGAGATAAATCTACTTGGCTTTGTAGAGGATATTAGAGAGCCTCTATCCTCCTGTGCAGTTACGATAGTGCCTCTATATATAGGTGGAGGGACTCACCTCAAGACTCTCGAGGCGATGGCGATGGGGACGCCAGTCGTATCCACTCACCTGGGAGGTGAGGGATTGGGAATAACCCCTGGAGAAGAGGCGATGATAACCGATGATCCAGAGGATTTCGCTCTACAGGTTAAGATGGTATTAGATGATAAAAAGTTGCAGGAGAAGCTGTCTATCAAAGGAAGAAAACTGGTTGAAGAGAAATATGATTGGAGAAAGATCACCGATGGCTTAGAAGGAGTCTATAAGAGGCTACTGAAATGAAAGATAAGATCAAATCTTTAACTGAGCTCAAAACAATAGTTGAAAAATCGCGAGAAGAGGGGAAAATGATCGTCTTTACCAATGGCTGCTTTGATATCCTCCACACTGGACACATTCGATATTTGCGTGAAGCTAAGGCTTTAGGAGATATCCTAATCGTCGGTCTTAACAGCGATTCCTCAGTCAAATCTATAAAGGGGGATAATCGTCCTATAATCCCCGAAGATGAGCGAGCTGAGATGTTAGCCGCTCTGGAAGATATCGATTACATAGTGATATTCTCCGAGGATACCCCCCTAAACCTCTTGTCCACCCTCGAACCTGATATTCTAGCTAAAGGTGGCGATTACAAGATAAACCAAGTGGTGGGAAGGGAATTAGTAGAAGCTTATGGCGGTAAAGTGATCGTTCTAGGAGAGGTTAAGAAATACTCCACCAGTGATATAATAGATAGGATCTTGGAAAGATATCGTCAAGGTTCATTATGAAGGACAAGGTAAACAAGTGGTTCATTGGGAATAAGAGACTCGATCTGGCAATAATACTCATATTACTACTATTGCCCTTAATAACCTATAGAAAGTTAATTTTCACTTCTGGGACCATTTATTCTCACGATCTAGTCGGATTATACTACCCCCTCTTGATCTCAGGAACTAAGGCTCTAGGAGAAGGAATTATCCCCCTCTGGACTCCCTATATCTTCAGCGGTATGCCTTTAATAGGCGATATGCAGATGCTTATCTTCTATCCCCTGCGCATTCTATCGCTCTTCTTTACCCTCCCCAAAGTGGTTAATTACAGTTTCCCTTTACACTGTTTCCTAGCAGGACTATTTATGTATCTCTATGTGAAGAAGATAACCGATAAGGGAAGCTCCTCCCAATCCCTCAATATCGGTAATAGCTTCAGCGCTCTTCTCGCTGGAGTAACCTTTATGTATGCGAGCATCTTCAGTTACCAGGTGACAATTCCGCCTCTTCTCTATAGCATCACTTGGACTCCCCTCCCCTTTCTGCTCCTAGAGATAGCCTTGGAGAAAAGAAAGTTTATATTTTATATTCTACCAGGGGCGGCTTTAGCTCTACAATTTCTGGCAGGTTTCCCCGAAGTCAGTATGATAACTGGCTTCGCTTTCCTCGCTTATTTTATCTTCAAAATCGTTCCGCTCATCTCCGAAGAGGGTTTCAACTCCAAATCGCTCAAAGATATAGCCCTATTGATCATAGCCATAATGATCGGTTTATCCTTATCCTCTATACAACTCCTCCCTACCATAGATTTAGCTAGAGTGTCATTAAGAAGTGCAGGAATAGATTATGCGGAGATAAGATATAATTCGCTTCCGCCTTATAAGATGCTTAATCTTATCTTCTTTCATGTGATTCCTGCCTTTGGGATCGATGTGCATAACGGTTATATCGGAGTTCCTCCTATCATCTTAGGCTTAATAGCAATCTTTGTTAAACGGAATAGGTACTCCTGGTTCTTTCTCTTTCTAGCCCTATTCGGCATTATAATCTCTATGGGAAACAGAACCCCATTTTATATAGTATTAACCCGCCTCTTTCCTCCTATCAAGAGCTTTAGAACCTTCTTCAGAATGCTCTTCATCTATGCCTTCGCAGGATCCGTTCTAGCTGGATTGGGGGCAAGTTCCATCAAAGAGGGGGAGGAATCCTCTCCTCTACCCCTCCTATCTTTAAATAAGGGCGAGGAAAATAGAGAGAGAAGGATGAGAGTGATAGTTAAGATATTGATAATAGTCTGCTTAGCACTGCTAATAATCGCCCTGATAAGTAGTCTAGGAGAAGGGAAAACTATCCTTTATTTAGGCAGAAAAGCAGTAGATATCTTCTATGATAGATTGAAGAGAGGGGTTAATCCCAAGAGTTATTATCTGGAGATGATAGAAAGAGCTGTTCCTGTCCTCATAAGAAATATGTATTACTTGACCATCATCCTCTTGGCTAGTAGCATCGCTCTATTTCTCTATCTAAAAAAGAGGATAAATCCTGTAATCACAAAAATACTCCTCACCGCGATAATTTTATTTAATCTCTTCACCTTGGGAGGGAGTATGCACAGCGTAAACGATGAGAGCGATTTCGCGAATGTCGAAAGGGTTTACTCCGCAGGTATTAAAGAGGAGCTAATTGATTTCCTAAGCCACAATTCCAAGCCATATTCAAGATTATATTTTGCCGATGCGATCTCCTTCCCTAATAGTAGTCTATCTCTAGGATTAAATAGCATCTGGGGAATGAATCAGCTAGCCCTAAAAGATTACTATGAAGCTCTTGAGGGGAAGATAGACCGCACTTTCTACACCCCTCAGCTGTTAAATAGACTCGGATTAATGGATCTGCTCAATATTGAATATATTATAACCGTCGTTGGCTCTCCCAATAATACCTATCTACATAGCCTCTTGGGAGATAGAATAGAATTGGCTTATAGCGATGGTGAAATAGAGGTATTTTCGAACAAGACAGCGCTACCCAAGGCTTTCATAGTTCCTCAAGCTAAGATCGTAGCGAGCGGTAAAGAGTCCCTAGATGAGATAAATAGCGAAAGTTTCGATCCAAAGGAATATGTTGTCCTAGAGAGAACGGACAATAATCTAGGAGAAATTCCCAGTCAGTTAAGTAATACTGCTATATCCTCTCAAACTGAACTCTTATCCTATTCTCCTACTAAGATAGAGATAAAAGCTGATCTCAAGGAGAGCGGATTCCTAGTTTTGAGCGAGGTTTATCATCTTGGTTGGAGAGCTTATATAGATGAAGCTGAAGTGAATATCCTGAGAGCGAATCGCGTTCTAAGAGCGATCCATCTCAATAAGGGAGAGCATAAGATAGATTTCATATATGATCCGCCCTCTTATAGGGCTGGCGCATTTCTCACCTATTTGAGTCTAATGATTATTATCACCCTAGCTAGCTTTGAGATATTTAAGAGGTGGGCTAGATGAAAGTAACCTTTGTATATCCAGATGTTAGAGGAGAGTTGCGATTTAGGCGGAAGGGATATTACTATTGTGGAGTAGGATATCTCTCATCTGTATTAAAGCAGGCCGGACATCAGACCTCCTTACTTCATATTCTGCATCAGATCGATAGAGAGGAGATTTTAGCTCTCATTAAGAGAGAAGATCCAGATCTGATCGCTTTCTCCTCGACCACCAATATGTTCCCCTTTGTCGAGAAGTGGTCGAAGTGGATTAAAGAGAAGTTCCCCGAAATTCCAACTATATGTGGAGGAATACACCCTACTCTCGATCCTTGTGGTTCTATAAGGGTCGAGGGATTAGATATGATCTCGCGGGGAGAAGGAGAGTCCGCCCTAGTTGAGCTATGTGAGAAATTGGAGAGGGGAAAAGATATAACCGATATTCGCAATATCTGGATTAAAGCCGATGGTTCGATATATAAGAACGAATTGCGTCCCCTGATATCCGATTTGGACGCCCTTCCTTTCCCCGATAGGGAGATATTCGATATAGATAAACTGAATTGCCTAGGGAGCGGAAGGGCGATCTTTATGGCTTCTCGAGGTTGTCCGTATGACTGTGGCTACTGTTGCAACCATGCTCTCAGAAAGCTATACAGTGAGGGCGCAAGTTCTCCTAAATCTTCTATGAAGTATGTTCGTTTCAGGAGCGTGGATAACATCATCACCGAGATCAAAGAGGTTCTGCAAAGATATCCCTTCGTCAATCTGATCACCTTCGATGATGATATCCTGCCCCTCAATAGAGTTTGGTTCAGGGAGTTTACCCGAAGATATAAGGAGGAGATCGATCTGCCTTGGGATTGCAATCTGAGGGCGAACTTGGTCGATGAGGAACTGATAGAACTACTGAAAGATTCTAAATGTCAGGAGATCCGAATCGGTCTGGAGAGCGGAGATGATTATATAAGGAATGAGATATTAAATCGCCATCTATCGCGGGAACAACTACTAAAATCCTTTCGCCTTTGTGAGGAGGCAGGGTTAAATACCGTTTCCTTTAATATGGTAGGATTGCCCTTCGAGGATATGTCCAACATCCTCGAGACGATCAAACTCAATGCTCTTATAAAACCTAATTGGAAGTTATCCGATCTCCGAGTTACAATCTTTTATCCCTATCAAGGGACTCGCCTATTTGAAATCTGCAAGGAAGAGGGCTTCTTAACGGATAAGGTGCTGACTAGCTATGTTGATGATACTAAGTTGGTATATGGCAAGCTAACTCGCAAACAGATCCTATTTGCGAGTCGCTATTTTCGTTTCCTAATCCTATTTTACGGCTTTCTTTACAGATTGCCAAAGCCATTATCAAAATTGGGGATAAAGATAACCGATGCGCTTTTCCGCTCAAAAGTGATGTCCAGTTTGACGCACGGATTTTTAATAGGATTATACGACCTCGCCTTCAAGACCTTTAACAAACTAAGAGCTATCAGAGGTGGGAAGTAGCCCTTTCTTACTCAATCAACATATCCTTGGTAATTGCTCTCCCACTAACATATCCACTATCCTAGTTCCTCCCACTTGGGTCCTCAGGAGAACCATCCCTCGCGGTTCGGATACCACTTCTCCTATTATCTCGGCATCTCGACCATACTTATTTTTCCTCATCTTAGCTAAGATAGGAAAAGCATCATCCTTATCAACTATAGCCACCAATTTACCCTCATTAGCAAGATATAGGGGATCGTAGCCCAATAATTCACATACGCTCTTGACTTCATCCCTAATGAGAATCTTCTCCTCATTTATAATCATCCCAATTTGAGATTGTAGGGCTATCTCGTTTAGGACACCAGCTAAACCTCCTCTTGTTGCATCCCTTAAACAATGGATATTTGAAGTTCCTTCGAGCATATCTTTGACCAGAGAATTAAGAGGAGCACAATCGCTATTAACATCAGTTTTTAATCCCAATCCCTCGCGCTGAGAGAGGATCGCTATCTCATGATCACCTAAATACCCGCTCAGGATGATCTTATCCCCAGCCCTAGCATAAGAGGCTGATATATCAATCCCATCCTTTACTATCCCCACGCCCGAAGTATTGATAAATAGCTTATCAGCGCTTCCCTTCTCTACCACCTTAGTATCTCCCGCGATGATATCGATCCCCGCCTCAGAGGAAGCGGATTTCATAGAAGCCACTATCTTCTTTAACTCCTCTATAGAGAATCCCTCCTCGATAATAAAGGAGGAGCTTAAATAGAGGGGAATAGCTCCCCTCATAGATAGATCGTTTACGGTGCCACATACCGCTAGACGTCCGATATCGCCACCGGGGAAGAATATAGGATTAACTACGAAGGAATCGGTCGTAAAGGCTAATCTACCTTTATCCGTCTCGAAAACAGCTGCATCCTCAAAGCGATCCAACTTCGGGTTCGAGAATTGTTCGGCGAATACCTCTCGAATTAGGTCCCAAGCTAGCTTGCCACCGCCACCGTGAGCGAGTAATATCCTATCCCTTTTCAATTTGCCTTCCCTTCAAAAGTTTTTATCTAAATCTCCCTTATTGGAGTATCCTCTGCTCTCCCAAAACCCATTGTTTTCCGTCGCTAAGTTTGCTCTTCGCAATTGCGGGTAACGTCTTGGGTGTTCGCAAAGTGCTAAAGGCATTTGGGTGAGAGCGAAGTCCGAGCTAGATACACGCCTGCTATAACGCTATATTTAGAAAGTTTTCATTCGCTTCATCTCACTCTATTGAGAAACTCACAGCAGCCAATAAAGGATATACCCTATTGTAAGAGGCACTCCAAATATCGTATTATGCACTATTATTGTGGTTAGCAAACTTCCTGTCTTTTGATAAGCGTATCCCATAAGCAAACCCGCAGCAGTTGTGAGTATAACTAAAAATACTACAGTCCCCCAAGGCATATGAAGAATTTCTATGAAATGGAATCCGCCCCAAAAGATAGCCCCAAGAACTGTTCCTATGTGTAGATAATTCCCGAAAATCCTTACATTTCCTTCAAGATTATTCATTAAATAGGTTTGAATTAACCCTCTAAACATTGTCTCTTCACATACACCTACGACAATCCATTGAAAAGTCATATTACTTAATACATTGACTAAGGTAACCGGCTGTGGGATATCCAAAGGTGTATTCTTAACAATTTGAGTAATATATCTCAAAGACATAAGAAGGCCAAAGAATACTCCTATTATCAGCATACGCTTATGAGTAAAACAAGGACGATCTTCTTTTAAATTAAAGCCGTATTCTGCCAATCTTCCTTTTGTGATGTAACAGATTATCAGAAACGGTATTAGAAATTGTGGTATATGAACTAAGTCAGCAAGAATCCACGAATCTTTCAGGTTTTCATAACTGGGAAGGGATTTATATGCCATATAAATGACGACAATGATTAAAGCTACTAATGCTGTTACACCTAACATTTTAAGAATCGGTATAGGTTTTAGCTTAACTTGCATTATTTTCTCACTTATTTTTGTCCATTTTCATTGTCGAGTAATATGGCGTATAACTCATTCCTGCATGCTTTTTCGCATATTATACGAAATTAAACCGCTTATATTCTAACAAATCTAGAAAATTGGGCAAAATTCAGATTAGAATCTATTAAGTCTCCATCTTTGATGTTCTACGGAGCTTGAACTTCGAGTATTTCCAGGGCAAAGATCTTCGCGTCGGGCCAGTTTTCGTTGGTACGTTGGGCTGCCCACAGATACTGGCCGTCCCAGGTCAAGTCCCACGTCCCCTCAGAGGCAGGGTAGATCCACCCGACGGCATGACCTTGGGTGTCGTATTTGGTGATCCTGCCAGCAGGCACCCAGAAGTGGCTTCCATCCCAGGCAATACCTCCGCCACCGCCCCGGTCGAGTTGAATTTTGCTGATCAGGTTTCCTTGTCGATCCATCCTGTAGATCGTGGGCGAGGCCCATCCCATAACGTTCAAATGCATACCGTCCCAGGCAACCCCTTTACAGCCACCAACTGGATCAGGAGTCGGGAAGGTTGCTAATTCCTGACCGCTAGCCGGATCGATCTTGGAGATCCGTTTCTCGGCGAAATCCACCAGCCACAGATGCTCGCCGTCGAAGGTCATACCCCATGGTTGTGGACCGGGCGCGGTGAATTGCTTCTGCACAGCGCCTGTCACCGGGTCCAATTTATAGATCGTGCCCCATAGCGTCGCCGTCCAGATGTTCTGCCCATCCCAAGCCAGCGACCACGTGAGACCCAAACCATCGCCGATCTTGCGAACGATGCGCCGCGTTTCATCGTCAGGATAGACGTAAAGGTATCTGTCCCGTATAGGATCGCTTGGGATGTAGCCCAACTTATACGACTGATCGGCCTCAAAACCAATGTCAACTTGGACGGGCGGATAGTAGGACGAGGCAGTTTCCGTGTATGGACCACATATCGCTCCCCCGCCATTGCCGTTGAGCGTCAGGTTGCTCACCTCGATCGTATTAGTGCCTTCGCCGTAGCCGATCCCGCATCCCCGATTGTCGTAAATGGCCACACCCAGAGCGCGTAACGTGCCATTATCATCCACTGACAAGCCATTGGCTAGGTTTTCGTGCACCCGCGAGCGATGAATTTCCAAGGTGGTAGCATCCACGTGCACCCCATTCGTTCCGTTACGCCAGACCTCACAATAGTCCATAATGATCGTGTTGAACTGCTCAGCCGCTAGACCATTATAACCGTTTTCATAGATCTGGCAGCGCTCGATGTTCGCCTGACTATACGATTCGAAATAAACCCCTTCCCAGTTGTTCCAGCGGAAGACGCAGTTGGAGATAATCACCTCTCCCTGCCAGACGTTCAGCCCTTGTTGACCGAACTCGAACACGCAATAGTGAAAGCTCGAAAGTGCCGTGGGCGATTCTAGCCGAACCATCGACCAATCGCCATTCTGCGGGTCGGGCGCATCGGAGGTGAAGTAGATCGGTTTCTCGGCGGTGCCTTCGGCAATGATCGCCCCTCGAACAATTAGCGAGAGCCGCTTCTCTGGCTCCCGATAACCCCGATAGTGTTTGAACTTCACTCGTGTTCCGGGCCGGATCGTTAGGGTGCCCCCTGGCTCAACTACAACGGTACTGTTAACCAGCACCTCACCGCTCCAAATGGTATCTCCAAAGATGATACCTAATTCACTACATCCAGTTAAGTAGATTGGAAGTATAGCTATTAATGATGATAAAAGTGCGATTCTAATAATACTCTTCATAATGACATCACCACTTTTAAGTTTCAAATTTGATCAACTCCAATATCATAAAGAAGGGAAACTGATAATACTTCTTCGGTCTCGGTGAACCACTGGCTAGCTGATCTGGACTCGGTTTCACATCCAGCAAGGTCCTGAGATAAAGCCCCTCCCTTTTGAATTCACGAAAGTACTCCTCCAAAGTTCGGTGATGATACAAGGCAGGCACACCGGCGGAAGCCAGCCCAGAGTAGATCTCGGATCGACCAGAGTCGAAGTAATTTTCCACCTTATTCCGTATCACAGCTGAATAGGGATTGTTCATTGAAATAACTAACACGCCACGAAATTTAAGCATATCACTCAGATTCCTGATAAAGGAGCGGTGACCAGCAACATCGTTAAGTGCCAAATTACAAGTGATTACGTCGAAATATTCGGCATACTGGGATAGGGGCTGAGTGAGATCGTGAGTGAAATACTCGATTCCACTCCTCTCTTGATCCTCTTTTTGTTTGGCCATAACGATAAGATTCGCGGAGATATCCACACCAGTAACATACGCCCCTCTGCTAGCAAGAAGTCGGGTGAAAAATCCCTCCCCGCAACAGACATCTAGGACTCTCTTGTCGTGGATCTCCCCGATAACTTCCAACAGGGCAGGAACTACCAGATCCAGATAAGGAGAAAAACCCCATTCGTCGCGGGAGTGGATGAGAGTAGCATACTGCATAGCATATCTATCATAGCTATTCATCGTTCTACCTTTTACCTTGATGCGCATTTCGCCCAACTTAAAATAACTGAACTACTTTACTTATAATTAGACAAATTTTAATCGAGTAAATTCCCTATCTATTTTGGCATAGAAAGCAATGCATTCAAAATCATAAATATTGAAGCTATCAGCGTGGTATAGGCGAAAATGCGTTTTAGATTCTCTGGCTTAGTCTTGAGGGAGAACTTCCCTCCCAACAAACCACCCAGAACAGCTATAATTGCCAGAGGGATCGCCCAGGTAGGATTAAAGTCTCCACTAATAGTATGTCCAAAGAAGCCCATTAAAGCGGTTGCAGCTACCATCGCTGAGGAGGTCCCCACAGCAATCCGCATCGGAACACCGCAGGCGAGAACCATCAAGGGGATCTTGAACGAACCCCCTGATATCCCAATCATACCTGCCACAAATCCGGTTGCCGCAGTAATCGGAATCGCTAACCAGAGATTAACAGCATATTTATAGCCGCTATATTGACGTAGCCAAAAACCAAATCGCTTCTCGTTCTCGCCAATTCGTTCTTTAACAGGGCGTAGCATAAAAAAGCTTGATAAAACGAGTAAACCTGCGAAAACAAACTTCAATGCCATACCACTGAAGATATGGGCATAATAACCTCCAACAAAAGCCATGATATCCGTAGGAGGATCTATTATCAGAGCCAATTTCCAATCTACTGTTTTGTGCTTTTGAAAGACTAACAGGGCTGATATCGCAGTGGCTACCAAGATGAACTGACCGGTGGTAGCGGCTTGGTGCATTGTAACTCCAAATGCGATCAAAACAGGTACATAGAAGTTACCACCTCCCCGCCCAGTCATAGCCATAACAACTGATATAGCTAATATAGCAACAGCAACGATGATAATTCTAGTCATCACATGATATATTCCTTACCCTATAAATCTCTTGGGGCAAAAGTTCTTAATCCATTAGAGAAATTTTAGTGGGTCAATTTCTCTATAATTCGATCAATGTTATCGATTCTCTCCTCAATATTTCTAAAATCATCTAAGCAGTCAGATTGTATGCCTTGTAGATCAGCTTCATTCTCGCATTCAACAATATAGCAGTATCCAACTTCACCCTTGGGAAGAAACACTAAATTACCGATACTCAAACGATACTCGTTCTCAAGTAGCTGTATTAATTCCGATTTATTGATCGATAGCTCTCTCTTCATAGAAAATTGACCCGATTAGATTTACCTGATAGGACAAAAAGAACTTCTTATTATTTCATATAACGATTTCAATATACGATGTCGCGACCGTAGGGAACAATGTCCCGAAGGGCAAGGGCGTAAGCCTCCGGCGTATATGCTGGTTGTTATATGAAGTGGCAATATTTCTTAAGAAATTTCATATTTTATTGATTTTTTAACTTCTACTTCCAGGAGTCTTGAAATTCAGTATATGGATCGCCTTCTGTTAATGACTTGGTAATCTTTATTTCTACGTCCTTGCAACCACTAATTTCGAGGGCATGTTCCATCCAACCCGCTATACGAAATTCAATTAGTTTATTTATTTCGGGAAATTGTGTTATATGGAGAATGGCATAATCTCTTGTGTTTTCTATTACTTCAATCGCACTCGGTTTGTAATAAGTAGGTAGAATAATACTCGCTCGCTTAATTAAAAACCCTGGTGAGCCAAATTTTACAAATATCTTATAAATTCCTCTTAATCCATACTCGGCACTAAATCGGCCACATTCCCAGACACCACTCAGATTTCCATTATAAAATAACTTACAAATATTTGCGGAGGGCTCAACCAATATTTCCTTTAGGGGATACCAAGAACTTACAAGTATTGAAGAACTATATACTTTACTGGCTTCAGGAGAAATTGAATCTAACCAACGCTTAAATCCCTCTTCACCAAACTTTTCACGAATAAATATAGGTATAGAAGCTACCGCTGTGCCTTTGACTTGCATTATATTATCCTCTATATTTCGTTCCTTTTAACCGCCATTTCATATAACTTTAAAATAACCAAGTTACTTCGTTTATGCACGACTCTGGATGAAACCTAAATTCATCTCCTATTCAAACCTGCATATTTGTAATACACCGAACAAGATCCCTCATTAGATACCATACAGGGACCTACTGGATACTGAGGAGTACAAATAGTGCCAAATAAAGGACAATCATAAGGAGTCAGCACTCCTCTTAATATCTCACCACAAGAGCATCCCTCAGGCTCCTCTATCGACTCTTCGACCTCGATATCGAACTTCACCTCGGCATCGAACTGAGCATACTCGCTCCTCAATTTCAACCCACTCTGCGGAATGACTCCCAATCCCCGCCAATAAGCATCGCTTACCTCGAATACCTCGTTCATCACCCTCAAAGCTAGAGGATTGCCCTCGGGCTTCACTGCCCGCTTATACTGAATCTCAACCTTGGCTTCCTCTCTACTAGCTTGTTTAGTTAACATAAGTATCGACTCTAATATATCGACTGGCTCGAAGCCAGCTATAGTACAGGGGATCTTGTAATCCTCAGCGATGAATTCATAAGGTTTCTTACCGATGATAACGCTTACATGCCCCGGGCAGAGGAAACCATTGATCTTTACCTCCTGATCTTCTAATAGAGCCTTCATCGCGGGAGGGATAAGCTTATGAAAGCATAATATAGAGAAGTTATCTATATTTCGTTTTTTGGCTTCCGATATCGAACAGGCTATGGTGGGAGAAGTCGTCTCGAATCCCACTGCTATAAAGACCACCTCTTTATCCTTCTCCTGCTCAGCGATCTTCAGAGCATCAAGGGTGGAATAGACAACCTTGATCGAAGCACCCTTACCCTTCTCCTCCTGCAAACTTGAGAAGGAGGCTGGAACTCTCATCATATCTCCAAAAGTGGTTATGATGACATCATCTCTATTAGCTAAGGCTATGGCTTTATCGAGGTCGCTATTAGCAGTTACGCATACTGGACAGCCTGGCCCAGATAAGAGATTTATCGCTTTAGGCAACATATCCTTTATCCCGTGCTTGAAGATAGCTTGAGTATGAGTGCCACACACCTCCATTATGCTAAGCGATAGTCCATTTATGGAGGAGGCGATGTTTTCCTTTAATTTTTCAGCTATGTTTCTATCCCTGAACTCGGTTATATACTTCAAGGTTATCTCCCAAGTAGCTCCAAATATCAAGATATAATTAGTAGTCTATACTTCGTATTACCCCCTCACCCTATCCCTCTCCCACGAGGGGAGAGGGAACATCCAGATAGAGATGATCTCTTTATTTCCCCTCCCTCGATGGGAGGGGTTAGGGGAGGGTGATCTAAAGCGTCCGCTCAAACCTTCATCTCAAATAATTCGACAGCTTGCCTCATCTTCGAGATCACATCGACCCCGAAGGGACAACGTTCCATACAGGAACCACATTCGATACAGTCAGAAGCCTTTGCTGAAAGAGCGTTATACTCAGCCTGAAGATCATCGGAAATACCATCTTGCGCAATATCAACTAGCCGAATGAGCTGTCCAATCCAAATATCAGAAGGGCAAGGAAGACAATGATCACAGTATGTGCATTCCCCTTTCAAATGCTCGAAATGGGCAATGATAGAACTGAAATCCTTCTCCTCATCCGTTGCCTCCAAAAAGTGAAGTGTTTCCTTTAATTCTTTGGTATTCTTTACCCCTGGAACCGTTGTAGAAACACCCTCTTGGGAAAGAACATAATTAAGGCATTGAACCGGGGTTACAGATCTTAAACTCTTTTGTTCAAAAAGCCTACCTCCCGCGAAGGGTTTCATCACTACCAAACCTACTTCTTTGCTGATACAAGCATTAAGAAGCTCTTCCCACCCTGAAACAACGCTCCCTATCAGATTAACCCCTATCGCATTAATCGGGAACATAAGAACATCGATTTTACCATCCTCTACAGCTCTCAAAGCTAATGAAGGATTATGTCCACTCATCCCTATGAAGCGTGCTTTTCCTTCCTGCTGGAAACGGAGGGCAAGTTCCATCAATCCTCCCGCGCTCATTATCTCTTCATAATCCTCCTCTTCATCTACCATCTGAAAAAGGAGAATATCTACGTAATCTGTATCCAATCGAGAGAGTAGATCGAAGAAAAGTTCCTCACACTCTTTTACATCTCGCGTTAAGCGGTATTGACCGTTTGTCTCTGCAGACCTCAAATGTCCTGCAATTAGTACCCTATCCCTATATCCCTTCAAAGCAGCGCCGAAATTATCACGATATTCTGGGAAAGCAAAAAGCAGATCAAAGTAATTTACTCCTCTTTCAATAGCTTCGTGAACAACTGAAACCACCGTCTCCCGTGGTCTCCTGTCTAAGTACTCTGTTCCCAACCCGATTACACTTACCTCAAGACCAGTCCTTCCCAATTTACGATACTCCATTTTATTCCTCCCTTTCACTCAATATATTTTTCCGAATATCTTTATTATTATAACATATGTTCCTGACAATCTTATGTCAGGAATTAGAGAAATTTTCTGGGAAGTTCTGGTCTCTCTATTTTAGACAAGCTAATTAATGGACTTGAGTTACAAACTACTATCACTTCTTTTATCCCTTTCAATTTTTAATTGCCCTGCTAGCTTTCTAGCCTCCTCTATCTCCTTCTCTACCTCCTCCTCTGTATAATCAAACCACGGAATCCGCTTCTCTCTAGTTAGATCCATAAAATCAGATAAACACATCCCAGCTAATTCAGCTGCTTTCCCAGAGGATATCAGATGTTCTTGAAATAACTGCAAAGCTATAGCCTTTCTAATATCCTCCCCTATATCTCTTTTAGACCTTCTCAACAGCAAGAATATCTCTTCGGGAAGCTCAACTTCTATCTTTATCACAGACATTTACTTCACACTCCCAAATTAAGCTAAGTCTCTCTTAACATCTCCTCTAATGTCCTCAGAGTAGCTAGAGCAGATTCTTCATCTAGCTTTTGGATAGCGAAACCAGCATGTAGGATAACATAATCACCTACTTCTACCCCATCTAATAGATGTAAACCAGCTTCTCTTATAACTCCTCCTACATCTACTTGAGCCATATCGCCCTCTATTTGAATTACCTTACCAGGTATGCCTAAACACATAATTCACCTCGGATTTATAAATTTTCCTTGAACTGAGCTATAACCGCTTGCCCTAAAGATATCCCTCCATCATTAGGAGGAACCTGACTATGGATATAGACCTCAAAACCAGCTTTATCGAAATTCCTCATCATTCGTTCCGATAGGAACATATTCTGAAATACACCACCGCTGAATACCACCTTATTAATTCCCTCTCTATCCCTGATCTTCTTGCATAAGTCAAGGCTGAACTCAGCCACAGTATTGTGAAATTTCGCTGATATAGTCGATCTTGGTTGACCTCTATTCAAATCATATATTACTTCTTCGATAATCGGCAGAGTATCAACTATCCAACTTTCTTCCTCCTCATTTATACCATAGCGATAACTATCTGAGATTCGAGGATCGGCTATCATCTCCAGCTCTATCGCTGCTTGCCCTTCATAGTTGATAGTATCTCGAACTCCGCATAGAGAGGAGACCGCATCGAAGAGCCGACCACAACTGCTCGTTAAGGGAGTATTCAATCCCACCTCGATCATCCTCGCTATAAACTCGCTCTCATCTCTACTTATTCTATTTAATAGCTCTATATCGAGCCTCGTCGAATAATCTCTTCCCCAGATCTCTTGGAGGAAAGAGAGCGCTACTCGATAGGGCTTCTTTATAGCGGAATCTCCTCCGGGAAGAGGAATATATCTCAGATGTGCCACTCTCTTGAAGTCCCTATAATCCCCCACTAGAAACTCCCCTCCCCAAATCTGACCATCAGTTCCATACCCGGTGCCATCGTAGATGACTCCGATCACTCTCTCCTTCAATCCATTAAGTCCATTATCAGCCATACAACTAGCGAGATGAGCATGGTGATGCTGAACTCCTATTAACTCGATATCCTCTTGTTCCAAAGCATATCTAGTGGATAGATATTGAGGGTGTAGATCATAAGCTATAATCTTGGGATTTATTTTGAATAGGCGACGAAAACGCTCTATCGTCTCCTCGAAATATTGTAGAGTCTCATAGTTCTTCAAATCTCCAATATGCTGACTTAAAAAAGCATATCTACCTTTAGTCAGACAGACGGTATTCTTTAACTCTCCTCCACAAGCTAATACCTCCTTGAGTTCAAATCCGAGACCGATAGGAAGGGGGGCATATCCCCTTGATCTTCGGATCATCATCTCCTGACTCGAAGATGACAGATTGACAACTCTGGCTACCGTATCATCACAACGGGAGAAGATGTCTCGATTGTGCAACAGAAAGTAATCGGCGATATGAGAAAGCCTCCTTATCACCTCTTCATTATCCTTCAATAGAGGTTCTTCGCTTATGTTGGCGCTGGTCATAACTAAGGCTGGAGGTGATGACTTGAGGAGGAGATAGTGAAGGGGGGTATAGGGAAGCATTATTCCGAGATAGTTGTTATTAACTGCTACATACTCGGAGATGGGAATATTATCGAGCTTTCTAAGTAGGACTATAGGGCGACTTCTATTCTCCAGTAACGATCTCTCCTCATCGCTTACAGAACAATATCTCTCGATGGTCTCCATATCGAGGCACATGAGAGCGAAGGGCTTATCGTCTCTCCCTTTACGCTCTCGCAAGCTCTTTACCGCCATATCATTAGTGGCATCACAAGCCAGGTGAAAGCCACCCAACCCTTTTACCGCTATTATATAGCCTTCCTTCAGCAATCTCCCAGCCTCATTGAAAGGAGACTTTTGCTTCAAATAGAGCTCAAGGTTAAAAAGTTTCCTTTTCGGCTTGCCTGAGATCGGCTTTCTCTCCCTATCAACTAGAGATACCCAGGGACCACATACTGGACAGGCATTCGGTTGAGCGTGATATCGCCTATTAGTGGGATCGGAATATTCCTCGGCGCAAAGAGGACACATTTCAAACTCGTCCATCGTGGTTTTGTCCCTATCATAGGGAATATCTTTGATTATGGTAAAGCGGGGCCCACAATTTGTGCAATTGATAAAGGGATATTCATATCTCCTATCTTGAGGATCAAATAGCTCCCTCAAGCAATCAGGACAGATACTTATATCAGGAGATACCAGGACGAATTCTCCTTCTCTAGCTAAACTATGCTTTATCTCAAACGAAATATATCCTTTTCGAGGTAGAAAGGAGATATTTATATTCTCTATCCTGGCTAAAGGAGGAGCTTTGCTCTTAACATCGGTGATGAAGCTCTCTACCCCTACCTCCTCTCCCTCAGCCTCGATTATCACTCCTTTGGAGGAATTTAGAACCCACCCTGTGAGATCATAAGCCTTCGCTAAATTATGAATAAAGGGTCTAAATCCAACACCCTGCACTATTCCTTCTACCAATAATTTAGCTCTTAATTTCATCTTTGCTCATTTGTTTCCTCAACCAATTCGTCCAATCCTCGATCCCCTCCCCAATTCGGGCTGAGACCTCGAAGAATTGGACCTCAGGATTTATATTTAAAGCATCCCGCTTGAATTTATCCGTATCGAAATCGACAAAATTGATAAGGTCCATCTTGTTGATCAATATCGCTTGGCATATCCTCATCATCAAGGGATGCTTCAGGGGTTTATCATCACCTTCGGGAACGCTCGATATCAACACCTTTCGATCTTGACCGAGATCGAAGCCCGCGGGACATATCAGATTACCGACGTTCTCGATAATAAGCAACCCGACTCCATCGAGATCGAGTTCCTCTAAGCCCTGCTCGATCATATAGGCGGTTAGATGACAAGTGCCAGTATTTATCTGCACCACTGGTATATCGTATTTAGCTAAGCGATCAGCATCGAGGGAGGTTGCGAGATCTCCTCCAATTACAGCTATGCCTATCTCATCCTTTAATCTCTCAATAGTCCTCTCTATCACGCTCGTTTTACCCGACCCTGGCGATCCCATTATGTCAATTGCTGATATTCCCCCTTCTCGGAATCTATCTCTAATTCTAGCCGCGATATTATCATTAGCCTCTAAGACCTTCTTTGCTATCACGATTTTAGCCATATCACTCCACCTCTATAGAATCTATAAGTAACTCTCGACCGGTCTCGATATTCACCCTTTTACTTGAGCAGTGAGGACAGGCGAATAAGAACTCCTCTATCTCAAATATCTCTCCACAATCCTCACAGCGTCCAGTCAAAGGGATCTCCTCGATATTGAGTTTTGCGCCCTCTGCTATGGTATCTTTAGAGAGCGCCTCGAAATAGAATTGCACACAATCAGGCACAATCGAGGTCCAAGCGCCAACCTTCAGATTGATCGCCGAGATCCTCTTAACGTTATATCCCTCAGCCTGCTGGAGAACTATATCTAACATCGTTTGAGTTACGCTTAGTTCATGCATAATGGAGGGAGAAAATCTCCCTCTCAATTCCTCCCTTTATAATCACGATACTAAAAGCCTGAGACCAGCTTTAGCTTTTCGCTTAAATTCACCTAACGACCTAATTGACATCACGTTTTTGATTATATAACTAGGACGAATATAGAACCTCTTATAGGCGTACTTCAATAACTCCAGCAATTCCTTCTCTGATAGCTTCTCCTCCCAAAGAAGGGGAGTAAAATCATTCCTTGGGTTCTCCGCAAATTCCTTCCAATAATCATTCGGCAAGATCCCCTCCTCTAAACCCATATAATATAGCTTAGTGGCAGGATAGGGGGTAGTAACAGAGAACTGGACATAATTGGGAGATAATTCCTCCGCGAAGTCGATCGTCTTCATTATATGATCTCTGGTCTCCCCCGGAGAACCAATCATAAAGTCGAGTAAGATATCTATCCCAACCTCTTTCGTCATCCTAACCGCGCTTCTCGCCTGCTCTAAGGTTATATCCTTCTGAAGGATATCGAGGGTATCCTGAGTGCCAGCCTCTATCCCATATTGGATTCTTTCACAACCCGCCTTCTTTAATTTCCTCAACAGCAGATCATCAACCGTATTAGCTCTGGCTCTTATATCCCAGCCGATCTTCAACCCCCTAGATATTATCTCATCGCAGATAGCTATCGCTCGCCTTCTGCTGACCGTAAAAGTATCATCATAGACGAAGAACTCATATATCCCCATGTCGATACATTCTTCTATCTCGCGAACTACATTTTGAGCAGACCTAGCTCTGAACCTCTTTCCCATCTGCGGACGATCGCAGTAGATACAGCGATAAGGACATCCTCGACTGGTGATCATCGTGGTTATCGGAGAGCGTTTAGCCAAGAGCGAGTTATACTTCTCGTATGGAGTTAGATGTCTAGCTGGATAGGGCAAGATATCGATATCCTTTAGGAAATCCCGACGACCTCCATCTATTATCTCTCCATCTCCATTTTTAAAGATCAGTCCCTCTATCGGGGTATCCATCCTTCCCTTATCTAACACGGATAAGAGAGATGTGAAAGTGATCTCCCCCTCTCCCATAACGACTGAATCGATTTCCGCTCTTTTGATCGTCTCTTGCGGATAGAGGGTTGGATGAGGGCCACCCATACAAACATGAATATCTTTATTTATCTCCTTTACGATCTGGGCGGTTTTAAGTCCATCTATTATGGAAAATGTCATCGCTTGGATGCCCACTATCTCTGGCTTTCTCCTCTCGATCTCCGCCCTTATATCATCGTAGCTCATTCCCTCGGCCTGAGTATCCAATATCTCTATCTCATGATCGGTGTTAGCCTCGGCGTATGAAGCCACATACATCAATCCTAGAGGAGGATATATTCCCACCTCCTCATCGACTAGGGAGAGGACGCTGGTTCTTATCATATTCTCTGTTGGTGGATATATTAATAAAACTCTCATTTGATCTCCCTTCGCAGAATCGCTATTTGATCGGCTAGGAAGCCGAAGAAGAAGATAAATACCCCGGCTGTCATAAGTAGTATGCCGATATCAGAGGCTATCCTATATTTTAATAGGCTATGAAAGAATCTAAATAAGCCGATTAGGAATAGAATGATGCTAACTGGGATGAAAACCTTTAATGGTTCGAAGAGAATTATCATCCTCATAATTATAGCCATAAACTTGACTCCATCTCTCAATAACCTGACTTGGCTCTTTCCTCCCGCCCTCCTATGAGTTGTTATAGGGACATATTTTACAGCATACCCTTCTTCAAAAAAGGCTAAAGTGCTAGTGGCAGAGGGAGAATACCCATTGGGAAGAAGGTTTATAAATCTTGCTATAGCCCCTCTCTTAACCGCCCTGAAGCCAGAGGTGAGATCCTCTATCTTCACGCCAGCTAGATAGCTAGCGAGTATGTTTAAAAATTGGTTTCCCCATCCTCGCATAAAGATGGTATGAGATCCCCCTACCCTAGCCCCGATGACCATATCATACTCCCCGATATATTCCATTAAGCGATAAATATCATCGGAATTGTGCTGACCATCTGCATCCATAAAGACGAGTATCTCTCCTGCGGATGATTTAATACCCGTCTTGAGCGCCGCCCCATAACCCCTATTGTAAGGATGACGAATAACTCTGGCTCCGCTCCTCTTAGCTACCTCAGAGGTGTCATCGGTAGAGCCATCGTCTATCACTAAGATCTCCCAATCGGGTTCCGCCTTCTTTATATCGGCTACTACCTGACCGATCGTCTCTTCCTCATTGAACGCTGGAATCACAACAGTGATCCTATTATCCTCGGACAACTTATTTACTCCTCCGATCTAAAACATATAATTTCACAATATAACTTTCCGATTGTGAAATTGAAGTTGATGTAAAAACCCCCATTATCGCTTCCTGGCAACTGTAATGCGGTTTATGCCCAGCATAAATGTCCTCTCAAATAAAATATCGAAAACAGCTTCCGACAGAAGATAATGAACCTCCCTCCGGGTTAAACCGAATACTTCTCCGTGCTTCATCCCTCGCTCTCTTTGGTCCACATCCCATGGCCTACGCAAAAAATGCCACACTCTCGATATCTCTGGTGGAATCATCGTGATAATAATTCTCCCCTTTTGTCGCAAAATTCTATGAGCTTCTACTAGAACTTCACTTCTATTCGGAATATGATTCAAGGAGGCTATAATAGTTATAGTATCATAAGTTTCATCTTCAAAGGGCAATTTTGCTGAATTATTGACCACAAGATCGGCATCACCCCATTGATAAACATCAACTCCGATGCCCTCACCCATATAGGACCTGACCAGCTCATTCGTCCCACATCCTATATCTAAAAGACGACCATAAATATGAGGAAGCACGGTTTTTATTCTCCAATTTAACAGAAATTTTCCTAAAGCATCTCTCATATACTAAGATCTCCCAAGCAGCGCATAAAAGTTTTCGTCCGAATTTTAGAGTTTGACATACCCTCTCTGATTATACTTCTTTTGCATATCCCAAGAAGAGAAATATTCTCCGCTTTGAGATATCATAAGTAATATCAGATTCCCAACACGAAATTTTTATATCACCATTACTAAGAATAATGTTGACAAATTCAATATTTCTTGATATAGTATAGATGTAAGTAAACTAGTTAGGTTCGGGTGATATCAAGTAGTTTCAGCAAGGCAAATTCATGCTAAGGATTCTTGAGAGGAGGAAAAAATGAAGAGATGTAGAAAATGCGTTCTATCTGAATACACCCCCAATATCGTTTTTGACGAAGAAGGGGTTTGTAACTATTGCCACTCATATAGCAAACTCACATATAAAGGCGAGTCTGAGCTAATCAAGTTACTGGACTCTTATCGAAGAACGGACAGTAAATATGACTGTATTGTGTCTGTAAGTGGTGGACGGGATAGCACTTACATCCTACTAAAGCTTGTCAAAGATTATCGTATGAAGGTTCTCGCGGTAAATTACGAAAACCCGTTTACAGATCCTCAGGCAAAAGATAACATCGAAAATGCGGTCAAGGAACTGGATGTTGATATAGTCAGCTTCAAACTTAAGAACAATATCCATGAGAGAACGTTTAGGAATAATGTGCTCGCATGGTTTCGAAGACCATCACCAGCCTTGATACCTATGATGTGCGTTGCATGCAAAACTTTTTGGTATGATGTCTTAAAGATCGCAAAGAAATATGATATTCATTGTATTGTAAATGGTTATAATCGATTTGAGCAAACATCTTTTAAGAAAGTGTTGCTTGGCGTATCAGCGAATGAGAAGATTGAGACAACATTCATTAAAGCTATATTTGGTATTTTAAAAGAGAATTTCAAGAATCTCGCCTATTTCAAACCTAAGTTCATTCCAACAATGGTGAAAGGCTATCTATTTGCAGACTCCTACTCCCTTGGTTCAAGGCTTTTCGGATACAACATAAAGAGTATAGAAATATTCTCTTTTGTTGAATGGAACGAAGAGGAAATTCTATCAAGGATAAAATCAGAACTTAACTGGGACTATCCTCGTAAATTAAACTCAAGTTGGCGATTTGATTGTAGAGTAGCGCACTTGAAAGACTTTATGTATATGAAGACAATGGGAATGACGGAGAAGGACGACTTTTACGCCAAGATGGTAAGAGAAGGTTTAATGACCCGGGACGATGCCTTACTAAGACTGCAAAAAGAAAACGAACTTCATTTGGATGAAATACGACTATTGTTGAGTGAAGTTGGGATTGAAAACACCTCCTTTTTGGACGAACTAGATATCGATTCCATCGCCTGACAGAGCATATCTGGCTTTGTGCCTTCGGGACTTTGCCCAGATCCAGCCTTAAGGCTGGACTTCAGATACACGCAAAACGTTTCTAAATTCCCATTTTTAATGCGCCACTCGAGATACTAAGATTCCCCAATCGGGTTCTGCTCTCTTTATAAAGGTAACTTTTATAGACAATAAAAACTCAAGTGTTCCGGTAACTTTTGCTTCCCCAGATATATAAGGTTAAAAAATCCCCTTTATTTACTCCCTCGATCTAAAGCATATAATTTCACAATAGCTTTCCATAAACGATATTCTTTGAGCAACCTCGCCCTTTTCATTACCTCGGGGAATTTCTCCTGGTAATATTTAACTTCATCAAATCGATCCATAATGAGAAGATATTCGATATCATATCTCTCAAAAGGTCGCTCGTAATTAATAAATCCCTCCCAGATTAAAAGGCATCTATTCTTATTTTCTAAGGTTAAGATCGGCGACCACAACCCAGCAACGAGAGATCCTTCTGGTATCATCTTCCCTATATCCCTGGAGGCTTCGATCATAGTATATTTGGGATTTAAGAACCAATCTCCATACTGATACGCGCTTATCAACACAAAAGCGATAAGAATAATATAGACTATCGGACGTTTATATCTATTCAGGAATCTGCCGATCGGCTCTGGATATAATCTCCTCGAAATCCAGATAAGTACTATAGATATCGCTATCGTCCCTAAACCTGATAGAATAGCTACTCTTAGCCCTGAGGAAAGAAGTGATTGAATAAAGGAAGACGAACTGCGTAAGCTGGGTAGCAGAGCTAAGACAAAGGTATTTACGGGAAAGAATAATCCCACTACGAGAGCCAAGAAAGGTAATGCCCCGACTTTTCCCATCTCCATCCTCTCGCTCTCCTCTCCTGTCCCTCTCCTTTGAGGGGATAAAGTAAGTATCCTTTCCAAAACCAAAGCTGTAAAAAGGCTGAGAGGTGGTATCATGGAGACATAAAATCTTACCGGGCGATAACCCTGGATAGCAAAGAAGATGAAACCTACTGCTAACCACCAAGAGGCGAGAAGTTCCATGGGGTGGATCTTCCTCTTCCAATCCACAAGCTGATAGAGGATGAATAAGCCATATCCATATCCAATTATGACGATGATAGGAGTTCCAGCAAGCTCGTTAAAGAAGTTCTGACCGAATATGTTACGAACGAAGTGCATAAAATCCTTCGGTATTCTTAAATCCCCCACCCCGGATACGAGAGGGGCAAGCTCAGCGCGATTGGGGAAGATGAAGATCGAATAGAAGATAGCTGAACTTATCGCCAATCCACCGAGGAATGATAAGATATCCTTCCCCATCCTGCTATCCTTTAACCCCTTGCTATCCTCTTCCTTGAGGCGGATGAAGAAGATAGCTAAAACGGGAACGGGTATGAAGTAGATCATCGAGGATTTACACATAAGGGAGACCCCGCAGCTTATCCCTGATGCGATTAAGTATGCCCTATTTTTCCTCATCATTCCTCTTTGCCAGAGGAATACAGTCAGTATTAGAAAGAAGAACATCGGCATAGATCTATTGGCTATCCGACTATGCATTATATGGATATAATCCAATCCTATGAAGGCTGTTGCTAGGAGGGCAACTCTCCTATTAAAGCTCTCTTTTATTGAAAGATAGAGGAAGATCAGAGAAAGACAACTAAAGGTTAAGGGAACTAGACGAGTTTGGAGAAATCCCACTCCAAAGATGGAGAATATGAGATAGAATAGATAGTTGATGAGAGGGCTAAGATACATAAAGTTTTCTTCATCCAGCTTCCACTTTCCAAATAGGACTTTATTCCGGGCATTGTGAACCCATCCTCCCTCATCCCCAAATATCCCTGCGCTCCACTTAGTTAAAGCTATGGGTGGATCAGCGACGAGGTGTATCCCCCTTAAAAAGAAGGATAAGATGAGAAGTGAGAACAAAAGAATTAAATATTTACTCGAATCCGAGTTTCTTGATAGACCTGTTTTTTCTCCTAAATGCATTAAATACCCCTAATTACTATCACTTAATTTGCTCATATTTTCAATATACAATTCTCTTCTTATCGGAATTAGCATACCACTCTATAGTTCTTTTTAATCCCTCTCTGAAATCGATCTTGGGTTCATAATTAAGTAGATTCTTCGCTTTAGATATGTCTGCTAGGGAATGTCTCACATCTCCTGCTCTTGGCTCAGCATAGATCGGCTTTATAGAAGTGCCTAGAAGATTATTCAGCTCCTTCACAATTTGGTTGATCGTGATTCGCTTTCCACAAGCTATATTGAATACTTCTCCAGCAATCCCTTCCTTAGTAACTGCTAAAATGTTTGCTTGCACTGCATTAGCAACATAGGTTAAATCACGGGATTGCTCACCATCTCCATAGATTACAGGTTGCTTGCCTTTTAACATAGCTGTGATGAATTTAGGAATAACTGCTGAGTATTGAGAGGTTGGATCTTGCCTAGGACCGAAGATATTGAAATAACGAAGCATCACTGTCTCCAGGCCATAGATCTGATAGAATACTTTACAGTAGCGCTCCCCGGCTAACTTGGACACGGTATATGGAGAGAGCGGATCTGATTTCATCTCTTCCTTTTTGGGCAAGGTGGGATTATTCCCATATATCGAAGAGGAGGAAGCATAAACTACTCTTTTTATTCCTGCATCACGGGAAGCTATAAGAACATTTAACGTTCCTGTCACATTGACTTCATTAGAAGTTAGAGGTTCTTCCACTGAGCGAGGAATCGAGGGAAGGGCGGCTTGATGTAAGACATATTCGATGTCTTCCACCGCTCTTTCCACAGTCTTTAGATCTCTGATATCTCCTTCAATTAGATCGATCTTGCCATCTAGTTCAAGGAGATTCTCGCGACGACCAGTAGCAAAATTATCTAATACCCTAACTTTATGTCCCTGTCGAGGCAACTCAGCTACAATATTAGAGCCGATAAATCCTGCTCCACCGGTAACTAGATAATTTGACATCAAAGTAGCCTCCAAACTTTATATACTAAGCGCTATCATAATTCCATCAATAATTTGAAACTACCTAATCATAACCTAACTTCTTCGGATTGTCAAGGGTTATCAACGGCTATCCGCCAGCAATTCCTTCAGAATAGCTTCGATCACCGAAGGTATCGCTTCCTCAACTCTAGGGCTAAGTGCTATTCTGAATCTATCGAGTCGCTCTATCTCCACCCCTAAGATCACGATCTCCTTTGGCCAATCATCCATCCCAACTCGTTTCCCCAACTCTAAAGCGCTGGCTATATTCCAATTATGAGCGGAGATCGGAAATAACTCCGCGGGAGGCAGATCTTCATCGGTGAAACGATGAATGGTTCCCGGCTCTGCTCCGCTCAACACAGCATCTATGATGATCACCTTCTCCGCGGAAGCTATCATATCGAGAAGGGATAATCCCGGAGTTCCAGCCTCGATAACCTTAACATCAGCAGGGAGCTGATATTTACTCAGCTCCCTGACAACGTTAAGTCCTATCGCATCATCTGAAATTAGTTGATTACCGCAACCAATCACTAAACGGGTCATTTACTTTATAATTTGAGAGGAGAGATTTCTCCCTCTACGATCGCTCAATGTTGAGCTTGAGGAAATGTGCCGAGCAAGAAATGCATGGATCGTAGCAACGGATGAAGGTCTCGCTCCTAAAAGATATCTCCTCCTCAGACAGATCCATATATTGAGGCACTAACTTCCAAAGATTCTCCTCTATATTGGCACTATTCTGAGCGGTGGGGCTTACGATCTCTGCCTTTTGAACTATTCCATCCTCATCGAAGATGTAGTTATGATAGAGAAGACCTCTTGGAGCCTCCGAAGCTCCCCATCCTTCCCCAGCCTTGGTAGTAACGGTTAGATCCTCTTTCTTAGGCTCTCCTAAGAGGTCGATCGTCTTGATGCAATCATCGATACTATGCACTATCTCTATAGCTCTAGCCAAGGCGCTCTTATATACATCGAAGTTCGGGAATTTGACCCCGGTCTCCTCCGCGGCCTTCTTAGCATCATCGGAGAGAAGATCGAAGTTTATGTTGACCCTGGGTAGAGGACCGACCATATAGGTATCCTTATCATTCACAAAGGAGCGGAGAGCGTTAGAGGGCGGCACATGGTGTTCGGTGATATAGCTTCGAAATTCCCTCAAGGGAATATTCAAACCCCTAGTAGAACCTAGATTACCCCTATTTCCATGGCTATTTATAGCATAGTCCTCACCAAATTGGTCGATCAGAGCGATATGCTCGCAATCTCTGATGAACTCTGGCATAGATAGGGAGTTGACCAACTTAACAGTTTCCAGAGCATCCTCTTTAGCGTTATCCAGACGCTTTCTTATCTCCGCAAGCTGAGCTCTGGTAGGCACCGAAGTGAATCCCTTTACTTGAGTGGTAACAGGATGAACCTCCCTACCTCCAATAAGCGCAGTTAGATCATTGCCTAACCTCTTCAGTCTTAACGCCCTCTTAACTACGGGAAGATACTCCTCTGGCAAAGCTAAAACACTTTCATAACCCAAATAGTCGGGAAGAGCGAGCATATATACGTGAAGAGCGTGGCTTTGAATCCACTGACTTAGAGCGAGAAGTTTGCGTAGATATACAGTCTGTTGACTAGGGGTGATATCAAAAGCATCTTCTATAGCCGCAGTGGAGGCCATCTGATAGGAGACTGGACAGATACCACAGATCCTAGCTGTCATATCAGGAACATCATAGTATTTGCGACCTACCAGAAAAGCCTCGAAGAATCGGGGAGGTTCATATATATTAAAGATCAGCTCAGTGATCTTACCGTCCCTGATCTTGATATCTAACTTCCCCTCTCCCTCCACTCTAGCCAAAGCCTCCACCTTTATCGTCTTATCACTCATAATTTTCCGCCCCCTTTCGGAAAGCTTCTGCGTTACCAGTGAACATCCTAAAATGTCTGACGATATCATCATTAGAGAGACCTAGCCTCTCTAAGATTCGTCCCATACTCTCGGGATTAGCGTCCTCCATAGGTCCGTGACATCCATAGCAACCCCGACCTCGGGTGG
This sequence comes from uncultured bacterium, assembly GCA_964609495.1. Taxonomy (GTDB): domain Bacteria; phylum CAZSTA01; class CAZSTA01; order CAZSTA01; family CAZSTA01; genus CAZSTA01. The sequence continues at coordinate 31,382 of CAZSTA010000007.1, forward strand.
GACACAGAGCTTTGCAACCAGCCCTCGTCACCGGACCCATACAGGGGATACCATAAGCGGTTAATAGGCATATATTACCATTGAGCTTACATTCCATACAGACGCTGTAAGGTCTCAGAGCAGGTTTTCTCCCTAATAAAGCGCTTACGATGAACTCCACTAATTCCTCTTTATCTATAGGACAGCCATGTAGATAGGCATCCACCGGGATATACGTATCTATACCAGTTGACAATTCTAAAGTGTGAACTTCCTCGGGTTTCTCATAAACCGTCTTTTTATATACTTCAACATCGGCCCAATTCTTAAGCGCCTGAACTCCTCCCACGGTAGCGCAAGCTCCTGTAGCGACTAATAGCTTGCACTCCTTCCTGATCTCCTTTACTCTCTCCACCTCTTCAGGAGTAGTTATCGCTCCCTCTACGAAACAGATATCGTAAGGGCCAGGAGCATTATCCCTTTTAGCTTCTACGAAGTAAACGATATCTATAGCCCCGATGAGATCGAGTAACTCGTTCTCTAAGTTGAGGAACTCCAGTTGGCATCCTGAACAAGAACTAAATTTGAATATCGCAATTTTGGGTTTACCCAACCCGTTTCACCTCCTCCAATCTTACTCAGACGGTAAGTCCAAAGCTTCCCTTAATCGATCTGTAGCAGAATACTGGACCATCTTTGCAAACATACTTGGGACCTATTTGACAATGACCGCACATCCCTACTCCACATTTCATCCTTCTCTCCAGGGATATATAGATATCGTCTGGGGTAAATCCTCTACTGATAAACTCGAATACCACGAATCTCATCATAATCTCTGGGCCACAGGTTAAAGCTACTGTATCCTTGGGCTCAACCTCAGTCTTGCTAAATAGGGTGGTGACTACCCCTACGTTATGCGACCATTCCTGTCCCTCGGGAATTTTGTCGACACTGAGCAGGAATTCGGTATCCTCATTATCTGCCCAGCTCTCAAATTCATCAGTGAACAGCAGATCATCAGGGGTCCTAGCTCCATATAATATCTGAACTTTGCCATAATCGGAACGATTCTCGAAGACGTTGGTTATGAAAGGACGAAGGGGGGCAAGCCCGATACCTCCAGATACGATGATAAGATTCTTCCCTTTCGCTTCCTCCACCGGCCAGGAAGAGCCATAAGGTCCCCTTACCCCAATTACATCTCCCTCGCTAAGCTTGGCTAAAGCATTGGTGACATCACCTACCGCTCTAACCGTGTGATCGAAGGAATCCTCCTTGCTTAAATCAGAGCTTAAGGATATAGGGGCCTCTCCGATCCCAAATAACGTCACCATATTGAACTGACCAGGTTGGAAAGAATACTCATTTTGCTTCCCATCTCCGGCGAAAGCCAAAGTATAGGTGGTGGTATCATAGGTTTCTTCTTTTTTCGCCTTGATCACAGCCGCTTCTGGTTTAAGAGGATTTTTCATTTGCATGCTCACCTCCCTTTCTTATCTCGCGGATTATCTCGGTAAGATCTATTTCGGCAGGACAAGCCACAATACAACGACCACATCCCACACATCCCCAAGAGTTATACTGCTCCCTAGAGTAATTAAGCTTGTGATAGACCCACTGCTTTATCCTAGCGCTTCTCTCCTTTCTGAAGTTCCCTCCGTGAACAGAAGCGAACTCGAGCAACTGGCAGGAGTCCCACACCCTACCTCGCTCAATGTTGCTAAGACTGAGATCGACTTTATCAATCACATCATAGCAATAGCAGGTGGGGCAGACCATCGTGCAATTCCCACAACTTAAACAATCGTCCTTTACCTTCTCCCAATAGGGATTATCAAACTCGCGATTTAAGATCTCGGGAAGATCGCGAGTATCTATAAACTTATCCTTCGGCATCTGATCGATAGCGATCTGGATCTTTCTGTTCTTAAGGTCTAGCTCCTCCATAGTAGCCATCCTCAAACCCATCCTACGAACTACCGCTCTTCCCTTCTCACTCCCAATCTTCATCGTATAGCGATCTCCTAGGTTAGTGAGAAGTAGATCGAAGCCTTCATCCTCCAGATAAGGCCCGGCTCCCACAGAGGTGCATAGACAATTCTCCGCTATCTCCGTGCAGTTTAAGGCGACTATAAAGGTATTCTCCCTCCTCTTGGCATAATAAGGATCGTAGAAATCCCCTGTGAAAACTTTATCCAAATAGAGCATGGCATTCACATCACAGGAGTGAACTGCAAATAGAACCTGTTTAGTTTCAGCAACTTCGGCTTCCTTAACTTCAAAGTCCTTCGCTTTTTTGACATAGAAAATAGTTTCCATTGGCTTGTGCAAAAAGTATTTGAGAGGCAACATATTGCTACCGATGTAATGAGCCATCTCGTTTGCTCTAGCGATGCGATCGAAGACTATCACCCCATCCCTCTCGATAGGGCCATAAATCTCATGATTCTCAGCTAGTATCTGCACAAGGCGACTCATATCCGCCTTCCACAGAATTACGGTGTCTCCTATTCGATATTCCTCTTCCGCCATTATTCGACCTCCCCTCGGTTTTAGTCCTCTAATTATATCAAATTCCAGGAAAATGGTCAACCATACTTTGAGAAATTTTTCACAAAGTTGCCGACAAACCCTCTCCTATAAAGGGAACTTCTTGCTTCAAATAAAACTAAAGTGTTCTGGTAACTTTTGCTTCCCAAAATATATAAGGTTAAAAAGTTTCCTTTATTATCAAGTTCGTTTAACTTCCGCTTCCTGTCTAAGCTTCTCATACATCAACAAAGCGCAGGTAACGCTTACATTTAAGGACGAGATATGTCCCTTCATCGGTATCCTCACGATTCGATCACATTTAGATTTAATAGCCTCGCTTAAGCCCTTATCCTCACCTCCTAAGACGAAGGCTACTGGTCCTGTCAGATCAACCTCATAATATATATCATCGCCCTCCATATCGGCTCCTATGATCCATACTCCACTGCGTTTTAGAAAGCTTATGCTGGACATAATGCTTCCTCTGATCACTGGAACATACTCGCTGGCTCCCATTGAGATTCTAATCACGTTGGGAGTTACCCCTGCCCCTTGCCTGCTAGGAACGATAACTCCGTGAACTCCAGCAGACTCGGCGCTCCTCAAAATCGCTCCTAAATTCTGCTCATATAGAACCTCCTTCAGAATCAAAAGAAAAGCCACTTCTCCCTTAGCTCGGCAATCCTCAACCAGCTCCTTTAAAGATATACTCCTGCGAGGTAAAGCCCACCCGATTATACCTAGATGGACGCCTGTCCTTGAGATATCATCCAGTCTATGTCTATCTACTTTCTCTATAGAAACCTTATTTTCTCTAGCAAGAGATATTATCTCTTTGAGCTTTTCATCCTCTCTAGCTTGGGAATCGAGGAGGAGTCTCTTGAACTTCCGACCCGCTCTCAACGCCTCCAGAATCACATTTCGCCCCTCTAGTTGTTCCTGCTTCATATATCAGTCTTACTCACCCTCTCCTTCTTCCAGCTTATCTTCTCTGATCTCCTCCTCCAAAATCTCACCTCGTTCTCTCTTCGCCTCTTCTATTATCTTGCGACCTCGCTCAGCATCATTTTCCAAAACTAGAATAGAAACCTCCCCTAATCCATCCACGGTGAAGGGAAATACTGTCTGATCGACATTAGTCTGAAGGAGGCTAAGTATCCCTTCGCTTTCAAGTAATCCCTTGATTATATAAGCTTCATTTTCATCAGCCACTTTATATATACTCACGGTATCAGCGTTAAGGAGAGGATTATCTTCGGAAGGAAGCTCATCTACTAAAAAAGTCCCACAATCTGGACATACCTTTACACCTTCCACATACTCAGTTTTGCAACTTGGACAATAAGGCACTTATCTCCTCCTTGAGGATAACGATGGAATCCTTATCCTTCATCATTATTTTTTATCTCTTCTATAAAACTGGATATATTCCCTATTTCTTCAGATAAATAATCGATATCGTCCTCGGATATGATAGCGGTCTCGGGATTGATATTAAGGATTAGAAGTTCTTCATATTTTTTCTCCGCTTGTTTAAGAGAAGGAGCGAGTATCTCCAATTCGGTATTCTCCTTCTCTAGTTCTTCCAAGATCCCGAGTAGCTCTACCAAAGTAGCGAATAATTTTATGGATTCGGCTAATTTATCCTTGGAGAAGGCATGACAGCTCAGATGATAGAGAATATCTTCAGCGTCAAATTCTATATTTGATCTATAATGGGATGAAAAATCATTTTCCGACTTTAATAGATGCTTCCTATCTGAAGATCGAATTAATATCTTTGAAGTAGATCTTAAAGCCTCCTTGATAAGACAAACGGAGAACTCCTCATATACAACTATCCGAAAAGGAGATTGGCTACTGTTTGAACTTACACATTGATATAGCTTGAAGATCTCATATTCATCATATCCCTCTTCCACCCACGAGATTTGAGCTTTAGCCAATTCGCTATCGTTTATCCAAATAGCGGAAGCTAGAGTGGATATATCAATAGGATCGATATCGCCGAAGATATCGAACTCCTTCGGTAAAATATAATGTAATTTCTCATTCAATCTTCCGATATGGCTCATAAGAAACCTAGCAGTCCACATATAGCGCGTAAAATCTCTCTCCAGCCTTCCAGCTATAATCCTCTTCAAAAAGGGATATTGATAGCTGTAATGCTTCAATCCCTCAAATAGATAATTATCGTGATCTTCTCCCATATTATCTCCCCGGTGGCCCTTGTCCCGCTCATCGGTTAAGAGGCGATCACCACCTCATCCTCTATAACTGAATTTTCAGTAAGGCACGCCTCCTTTAATATCACTGCATTTCTTATCGTGACATTGGAAGGGATGTAGCAATCCCTCTGGATATATACATAAGGCCCTATCAGACAATTAGAGCCGATGATAGTTCCGTCCTCTATCCTTACAGGATTTATTACCTTAGAATCACTTCCCATATCTAATTGGGAGAGATCACGAATATGATCATCCTTAGCTAGATAATGCATATTTATATTTATTAGATCTGCGGCGCTAGTCAGGTGAAATCTCTGCTCGGTCATAATCCCTTTTACTCCCCCATCATTATCGATCATCATCTGGATAGCATCCTGAAGCTCATATTCGCCTCGAGGAGATAATTTCACCTCGGGTAAATAGTTGAATAAGTGCGGCTTAAAGGTATATAGAGTAATGCTAGCTATATTAGTTGGTGCTTCTTGAGGAGAAGGTTTTTCGATTATCATCTTAACCACATCACCTTCGAGCTTGACTGAGCTGGAACGGCTTAACTTAGCCCAATCCATCCTCATAAGACTCAAAGTAGCGTTATTATCCTGGGAGAGATGACTATCGAGTATCTCAGATATATGAGATACCGGGACTATATTGTCACAAGCTGAAACTATGAAATCTCCTCTCACCATATCAGACACGGTCATTAGGGCATTAGCCATCCCCAATCTCTCTCTCTGAAAGGTGAACTTAATATCGACTCCTGGCTTAGGGTTATTCGAGAAGTGATTGATGATCTCATCATCTTCCTCGCTGACTACCAATATGAACTCTTTTATACCAACTTCGAGGAGATTATCCATTACCCTCTCCACAATGGGTTTGCCTAAAATAGGGGCCATCGCCTTGGACATTCTCAGAGTAACTGGTCTTAATCTCTTACCCTTGCCTGCCGCCAGGATAACTGCTTGCAAGATATTACTCCTCTCTGGTATAAAGTCGGAAGCGACTCTTAAGAGACCTTGATGCTCAGCCCTTCTTTATCAATTTCACACCTAAAAACTTTCGCCTTGTTCAGTTCATTTTCCCTTATTACAGACTCGAAGATATCGATCATCCTATCCTCTTCCCCGGGTCTTACTAAAGCGAATATTGAGCCTCCTCCCCCTGCCCCGGTAAGTTTCGCCCCCAAAGCTCCGTTCCCCAAGGCCGCATCTATGAAGAGGTTGTTGATACTTCCCGCTCCCTGCTTATACCCACAATATCTCATCATCTTATCCACTAAGGTATGATTTTCATTCATCAGAGACCCGAAGGTCTCCCAATCCTCCTCCAGAAGGGCGATCTTCCCTCGCCAAGCCGTATCTCCCACGGCTCTCATAGTCTCGACCATAAAGGGAGAGTCGGCTGATCCCCCTCGATAGCTCTTATATTCATCAAGATAACACCGCCTCATTATGGAGTGAACATCCCCAGAATCCCGAATTACTCCGGTGTAAACGATCGCCAGGGGTATATAATCCACAAAACTATCTAACCTCTCGTAGGTTACATAAGGCTCCTCTTTTAGGGGCTTATGATATAACTTCCCTCGATAATCCAAATAGGCTAACCCTCCAAAGACCGGGACATATCTATCAGCAAAACCACAAGTTATGCCTAACTCTAAAGATTCTGTTCTCTGAGTGAGTTCTGAAATAACATAATTATTATGCTTTCTTCTATCTAGATCGTAAAATTCCCGGAGTCCACCTAAAGCCGATATGATAAGCACTGATGATCCTCCCAGACCGCTGTTTCTGGGAATATCGGTCCAAGTCGATATCCTCACCTTCCTCTCGGAGAACTTTCGGTTAAATTCCTCGCTATATAAACTTAAGCGATTAATAGCACCCTTGATCAAGTCAAAACGCCCATCATACTCGAGGGGAAGATCGGCATCGCTCTCCAATTCATCTCTGGCGATAAATTCTCCCTCCTCATTTCTGGTAAGTTCAACAAAGGTTAGCTTTTTCGCCTCCTCTAGGAAAGCTCCTCCCCTGATATTTATCGCGGCTGAAATAGTAGAGTGTTCACCCTCCAGAGCATCCGAAGGATTGCCCAGAATATTAACTCTAGCAGGAACAGTTATATCATAGCGCACATATTACCTCCTAATAATCCATTAGAAGTCCAGATAAACCAAGATATATTATACCCCACCAATTCATTTCTGTCAACATTTAAGATACCTTTTAGCAATTAAGGTCCCCGATTTGACGAGATATTAGAAAAACAAATCCGATACTTTACAATCGATCTTAGATATGTTATAATAATATAGCATTCTAATGAAAAGGTAACGAGGTGATCCCTATAATCGGTGAAGTTATTAAGAAGTCTTTCGTCAACGCCTATGATAATCTAGGCATGGTTCTAGTCGGGAGCGCTATTTGGTTTGCCCTCTCAATTCTTCCCGCAGCGCTCGTTCTATACCTAGTTAACTTCTTCATAGCCAATCTCTCAGTTATGACGATTCTATTAGCAGTTATCCTAGGGCTGGGGGCGCTCATATTGATCGGGCCAGCTACAGCAGGAGTAGTCTATCTCTTTAAGATCATAATCGTGGATGAGGATAACGCGGAAGTAAGAGACTACTTAGTCGGCTTCAAGCAGTTCTTTAAGCAGAGCGCAGGGGTGTTTCTTCTCGATATTCTCATAGGAGCTGTTTTAGTGGCTGATATAGTCTTAGCCTTCAGAGCAGGAACAGAAGCCAGCAAAATCTTTCTGGTTATGGCTGTTATCATCTTCTATATGATCCTCTTCTGGGCGATGATGCAGCTTTACCTATTCCCCCTCTTAGTAACCCAGAATATCGGAACAATAGAGATATTTAAGAAGTCAGCTCTATTAGTTGTTGATAATCCTGGCTTCACAATCGTTCTTGGATTGGTGCTTCTCGTCCTTATAGCGATATTTGTGGTAACTACTGTGGGAGTGCTTATCCTCTTAGCGGGAACTGTGGCAGTTTTTGAGTGCAATGCTTTGAAAGCTCTGATCGCTAGATATGACGAGCTATCAAAACTTAGGAAGACGGAAGAGGACGAAGAAGAAAACTCCCGATGAGAAGATAATCATCCCCTCTTTCTCTTAGCCATAACTTGAGCTTTCCCGATCTTTATATATTGAACTAAAGGTCGCTTAGCAGGGCATACGTAAGAGCAGATTCCACATTCTTTACAATCCATAAGGCTATATTCCTTCTCAGCCGTATCGATCTCCTCGTTCTCTATAAGCTCTCCGAGGATACAAGGCATTAGATACATCGGGCAGGCATCTATACAACGAGCGCATCTGATGCAAGGTCTGACCTCGAAGGTCTTAGCCTCCTCTTTGGATAGCACCAATATTCCCGAAGTTCCCTTTATCACTGGAACATCGATAGTATATTGGGTTAGCCCCATCATTGGCCCTCCCATAATAACTTTACCTACCTGTCCGTTCACCCCTCCACACTGATCGATAACCTCTGAGAAGAGGGTCCCAATCTTGACCAACATATTTTGGGGATTCTTAACTCCTGACCCAGTTACAGTTAGCACCCTTTCGATCAAGGGCTTTCCACTTTGAACCGCCTCGGCGATAGCCACCGTCGTCCCCACATTTTGCACTACTATCCCGATATGCAGAGGTAATCCCCCCGATGGTATCTCCTTACCTAAGATAGCTTTTATCAGTTGGTGTTCTGCCCCTTCTGGATACTTGACTTTAAGAGGCACTACCTCCAATCTGGGCTCACTAGCTAGGGCTTTTTCCATAGTCTCTATAGCATCGGGTTTATTCACCTCGATGCCTATATAACCTCTATCTGCAGACAGAATCTTCATCAGGACCCTCATACCAAAGACTAACTTATCCGTCATCTCCAGCATAGTTCGATGATCGGCGGTTAAATAAGGCTCGCACTCCACCCCGTTGACAATAAGAGTATCTATCCTTCCCTCTTTCGGAGGTGATAGCTTAACATGAGTAGGGAAGGTCGCACCTCCCATCCCAACTATTCCCGCTTGTTGAACTATATTTAATATATCCTTAGGCGATAATTCTTCCAATCCTGCGGGTTTTTTTATCTCTTCCGACCACTCTTCTCGTCCATCTGACTCTATGATCACTGAGAGAACGTCCTTTCCCAAGGGATGAGGACGTGCTTCGACCCCGACAACCTTACCAGATACGCTCGAGTGCACAGGAGAGGAGACAAAGCCCTGAGGTTCCCCTATCCTCTGACCGACTTTAACCGCATCTCCCCTCTTCACCAAAGGCTTGCATGGCGCTCCAATATGCTGTTGAAGAGGGATCACCACAGTTTGAGGTTCTGCGGCTTTCACTATACTCTTCTTCTCAGTAAAATGTTTAGCTTCTGGAGGATGCACCCCTCCAGGGAAGGTCTTAAGCTTCATCCGCATCCATCGCCCCTTTTCTATTTTTGAAGATTTTCCTACTTCATTCGCATCCATTATTTCAAGCGAGCTTTCAAACCTGTTCATCTCGAACTGATTTTCTCTCGTAAAGCTGAATGATCCTTTTCTATTATATCAGATCTTCCGAATTTTCTCAATAAAAAGGTGACCAACCAAGTATATAAAGTTGGGAGTAGATCGAGTAGTTCTAATATGTTCCCTAAAAGGTAACTTTTTTGCTTCAAATAGAACTCATGGTTAAAAAAGT
>CAZSTA010000008.1:0-39102 GCA_964609495.1 uncultured bacterium
GAGGCTTCCCTGATAAGGTTCCCCTAAATCCGAGGATTTTGGATGAAGTGAAGGAGGATGATTATATCCGCCGCAAGGTAGCTTTCGACACCGAGCCAGGAGTATCAGTTCCCGCCTATCTCCTCATACCTGACAAATTAAGGACCTCTGACAAGAACCGAGCTATGTTATGTTTACATGGGCATGGTTATGGGATAACGGAGCTCGTTGGGGTAGCACCTAACGAGGAGATAGAGGAACACATAAAAGTTCATAACTCCGATTATGCCCGTCAATTCGCCAAGAGGGGATATGTAGTCCTCGCTCCTGAGGCGCGGGGTTTTGGAGAGAGGGCGGATGGATCGGAGGATGGCTGTCATATCCCAGGCGTAATAGCTCTCTTCTTGGGCAAGCCAGTTACGGGATTGAGGACTTGGGATGATATGCGAGCTTTGGATTATCTCAGTTCCCTGCCCAAAGTTGATCCAGAGCGTATAGGTTGCGTTGGGCTATCCGAGGGTGGAAAGAGAACGATGTATCTCTCCGCTTTAGATGATCGGATCAAGGTTGCTATAATCAGCGGATATTTCTCGAGCTTCCGCTTGGAGGTCGGGAAGTGGAAGACCTATGGTTATCATGATATATGCAACTACATTCAGGGGCTTCTAAGATACGCTGATTATCCTGACATCGTCTCTCTGATAGCAGATCGACCTCTGCTCATCGAGTATGGGAATAAAGATCCGCTCTATTCCTTAGATGTAGTCGAGTCTGCTTATAAGATGGTGCAAGAGGCGTATAAGGATATGGGGGCGGAGGACAAGATCGATATCGACATCTTTGAAGGGGAACATCAGTTCAGCGGGGCGAAAGCCTTCGCTTGGGTCGATAAATGGCTTTAGAATTTAATTTGAATTAAGGAGACAATCGTATGAGTTCACCTCCTAAAAGCTACGTAAATCTCCTGGAGGGCAATGTTACTAAGACCCTCCTTCACTTAGCTTGGCCGATAATAGTTTCCTCTTTGTTTCAAACAAGCTTTAATATTGCTGATACGATCTTCGTTGGTAGGGTTGGAGCGAATGCCTTGGCCGCGGTGAGTCTTACCTTCCCAGTAAATTTTCTCTTCTTTGCCATAGGAAACGGAGCGGCGATCGGGATAACCTCCCTGATAGCCAGATCCATAGGTGCAGGTGATATGAAGAAGGTCAGCAATGTAGCCAATCATTCTCTGCTTCTGATAGTCATATTGAGCATCTCTGGCACCCTAATAGGGGTCTTATGGGGGAGGAATATTTTTGAACTGATGAGAATTAGGGAGGATATATTGGAGTTGAGCTGGAGCTATATGAGGATAATATTTACTGGAATTGGAGCTATGTTCATCGCAGTGATATTGGAGGGAGTTCTTAGGGGAGAAGGAGATATGAAAACTGCGATGAGGATAATAGCTATCGCTATTACAATCAATATAATCCTCGATCCTATTCTGATCTTCGGCTTAGGTCCTTTTCCCAAAATGGGGGTCGCAGGAGCAGCCCTAGCCACGGTAATATCTAGGGTGATTGGCTGTTTTATCTTAGCTCTCCATTTTATTCGAGGTCGCTCCTCCGTTAAGTTCAACCTTAAAGAATACTCTTATGATAGCGGTATAATTAAGGATATAGTCCGGGTGGGGTTGCCCACCACTATATCTATGGGGGCTATGTCCATATCTACGGCTATTATCAATAGTATGATAATAAGGTTTAGCCCCTTTGCTATGGCGGCTTGGGGAGTTACGGGAAGGCTTAGCTCGATCGCTTTCTTACCTGCCCTAGGCATTTCCGCGGCAAATACAACCTTAGTGGGACATAACTATGGCGCTAAGAAATATGATAGAGTGGAGATCTCAGCTTTTATCGGCGCTAAATTGGCTTTTCTCTTTATGTTCAGCATCGGGGCTATCTTTTTCCTCTTTCCCGATTTCTTAGTAGGAATATTCAATAGGGAGCCTGAGGTATTGCGATATGGTAGAGAGATATTCCGCATCACTACCATAGGTTACGGTTTCATTGGAGTATCGATCTTAATAGGAGGATCTTTCCAGGGATTAGGGAGAGGAACACCGGCTTTAATTGTGAGCCTATTCCGTATAGGAGTCATCTATCTTCCCGCCGCTTATCTACTGGCATTCACTTATGGCTTGAAGACGGCGGGGATCTGGATCGCGATGGTCATTGGAGATGCCATAGCTTCTTCAGTAGCGGTAGGTTGGTTCACAAGAACTATAAATAAGATCAGGAGTGATTATAGGGCTGGAGAGTTAGCTATTGCAGAAGTTGAAATTGCCTCATCTCATCCTTCGGACACCTCATCCTAGATTTCGAGAAAGGAGTGATAGATAATGGATAAGATATTGCGGGTTAATATGAGCGCTAAAGAGGTTCAATTTGAGGCTGTGCCTGATAAGTATGAAAGGTGGGGAGGCAGAGGTCTTACTTCTTCGATCATCTTAGATGAAGTTGATCCTCAGGGGCATCCTCTAAGCGATAGAAATAAGGTGATCTTCGCCCCTGGTATATTATCTGGGACTCCTGCTCCGTGTATGGGCAAGCTCTCAATAGGTAGTAAGAGCCCTCTGACGGGAACGATCAAGGAGAGCAATGTCGGAGGAACAGCGGGAACGAAGTTCCCTAGATTGGGAATTAAAGCTCTCATTATCGAAGGAGAACAGCGGAATAATGATTGGTATATACTTTATATAGATAAGGATTCTGCCAAGTTAGAGTCAGCAAAGGATATCTATGGCCTTGGCAACTATGATACCGCCGCCCGCCTGCAAGAGAGATATGGCAAGAGAGTGTCTATCCTCTCTATAGGTCAGGCAGGAGAGATGAAGCTATCCGCTTCTTCGATCGCCTCCACCGACTTGAAATCCTATCCTTCTCGCCATGCTGGTCGAGGTGGATTAGGGGCTGCTTTGTCTGCAAAAGGCATAAAAGCTATAGTACTAAACGATGAGAGAACCAAGAAGTTCGTTCCCTTAGTTGATAGAGATCGTTTTAAAAAGCTCTCGCTACAGTTATCCAAGCAATTAGTAGAAACTAAGAAAGGGCTGACTAAATATGGGACTGCGCAGATGATCGATACTACTAACAGCTTGGGGGGATTGCCCACTAGGAACTTTCGTCAAGGCGCATTCGAGGGCGCGGAGAAGATCAATGGACAAGCTCTATATGATAATATCAAGGCGAGAGGAGGAACGATAAGTCTGCCTTGTATCCCTAGCTGTGTGATCAGATGTGCTAACTCCTATCCTGATAAGGATGGTAATTATTTAACCTCCAGCTTAGAATATGAAACGATCGCTATGCTAGGAGCCAATTGCGGAATAGATGATCTTGATGTCATCGCTATCCTAGATAAGCTATGCGATGATTACGGCTTAGATGTGATAGATACTGGAGGAGCGATCGGGGTAGCGATGGAGGCGGGGCTTTTGAAATTCGGCGATGGAGAAGCTGCGATCAATCTGCTCAAGGAAGTAGGGGCTAAGACTCCGCTGGGTAGGATTATCGGCAGTGGAGCGAATCTAACAGGAAGGATATTAGGAGTGAAGCGGGTTGCTCAGGTAAAAGGACAGGGGATGTCAGCTTATGATCCTCGAACCTTCAAAGGTTTCGGGGCAACCTACATCTCCTCCACGATGGGAGCAGATCACACCGCTGGTCCCGCTATCCCCGGACGTGGCGGTCTCCATCCCAGCAAGAAATCGGAGGTGCATGAACCGGAGGACAAAGCTGAGTTATCGTTAGATCTTCAAATTATGGTTGCCGCAGTTGATTCAACCGGCTTCTGTTTCTTCGTCGGCCCTCAACCTCCTATGATGAAGATGATAGCTGAGATGCTAAAGGCTCGTTACGGATGGGATTTGACCGCGGAGGATATAGTTGAGATGGGAAGAGAAATTCTACGTCGAGAGAGACGCTTCAACGAGTTAGCTGGCTTCACCAAAGCTGATAATCGCTTACCATCTTTCTTCTTGGAAGAGCCTCTGCCCCCCTTCAATCGCGTTTTCGATGTCAGTTATGAGGAGATGGATGATCAGCAGAGGAGATTAGACTATTGATCTTCTCTATTCCCTACGATAGACGATCGAACCATCGAAGATAGTGTAATCTACTTCGGTGGTTCGAATATCTTCAGGAGAGATGTTAAGGATATCTTTAGATAGCACGACTAAATCAGCCAATTTCCCCACTTCTATAGTTCCCTTAATATTCTCCTCGTAGGAGGCATAGGCGGCTCCCTTAGTATAGGAATGAAGTGCTTCAAAGGCGGTTATTCTCTCTTCTGGGAACCAACCATCGGCGGGCTCTCCGTTCTCACGTCGGCGAGTGACAGCCGCATACATTCCCTTTAAGGGATCTGGACTCTCCACCGGGCAATCCGAGCCGAAGGTAAGTCTAGTCCCTCTAGCGAGCAGAGAGCGGAAAGCATAAGCCCAGCGGCTTCTCTCTCCCCAAAACTTATCGGCGATGAACATATCGGAGGTGGCGTGAATAGGTTGCATCGAGGCTATAACTCCGAGCTGGCTGAAGCGAGGTAGATCTTCGGGAGTGAGCAATTGGGCATGCTCGATCCGTTGACGCAGGTCAAACTCATAACCGCCCCTTATACTATCCTCTATAACATCTAAAGCATCCCTATTAGCTCTATCGCCTATAGCGTGAATAGCGACACTTATACCAGATCTGCTTGCCTTATTAACCAGATCCAACAATTCCTCATGAGGAGTGACTACCACTCCTAAATTATGAGGGTCATCTTCGTAAGCCTCGAGCATAGAAGCGGTTTTAGATCCCAAACTGCCATCGGCGAATAGTTTCACCCCTCCGATACGAAGCTTATCGTTCCCAAAGCCAGTTCTTATCCCCAACTTGATAGCCTCTTCGAGGTTATCCTTGGGAATCATCATATATACCCGTAGCCCTAATTCACCTTCACGCAATAAGTCTTGAAAAACTTGAAATGCCTCTCTCCCTTCGCAATTATGAATACTTGTTATACCCAAAGCTTGAACTTTCGAGATAGCCTCTCCTACCGACTCACTTAACGTTTCCCGATCAGCCACAGGAATTATATTATAAATCGCAGACATCGCTCTTTCTCGGAGAAGTCCGGTTAACTCGCCCTTTGCATCTCGCCCGATTTCTCCTCCCTCAGGATCAGGAGTGGAACTAGTTATACCCGCCCGATGAAGAGCAAGAGAATTGACCCAAAGTTGATGCCCATCCTTGCGCGTCAGAGCAACTGGATTATCATCTGCTACGCGGTCTAGATCTCTCTTATGGGGAAGTTCACCCCCTTCCCATGTATGATGATCCCATCCCCCTCCTAGTATCCATTCTCCTTTCGCCCTGCTTTTCACTGAGCTTCGAACCCTATTTATCACCTCCTCCAGCGAGGAAATCCCACTTAGCATTATCTGTCTCAAGCTCATCGCATAGGCGGTGAAGTGTATATGGGAGTCGGTGAAGCCAGGAACTACTACCCTTCCCTTAAGGTCGATCATCTCTGTATCCCTGTTTCTCAATCCTTCTATCTCGTTTGTCTTTCCTAAGGCAGAGATCTTACCTTCTGAGATAGCGACTGCAGTCGCCTGAGGATCCCTATCAGCAAGGGTATGTATTAGGCCATTGTATAGAATAATATCGATCTTCATAGAGTAGAGGTACCTCCATTATTGGAAAGAGGAGGAGATCAACTCTTTATTTCCCCTCCTTTTTGTTTTTGAGTTTCTAATCGGAGTATCATATTCTTAGTTCTTCGTTAGGGAGTTAAAGACTAATACCCCCTCACCCTATCCCTCTCCCACGAGGGGAGAGGGAACATCCAGATAAGCTTGCTCCCTTTAGTTCCCCCTCCCTTGATGGGAGGGGGTTAGGGGGAGGGTGATAATTAACAAGATTCTTTGATAGCCTTATTAATTCAGCAAAAACCAAGATGGGAGGGATTAGGAGAAGGTGATTTATGAAGATTCAAGATCGCCTCTAACCAGCATAGCCTGCCACATAGAAATAGAGAATGCTCTTAACCTCTCCTTCGCTTTCCACCTGAATATCCGCTATCAACTCATTTAAGCCATCATTATCAGCATCTCCAATAGCAAGTTTGAAGATAGAGCCTTCTATCTTCTCGCTCCGCCATTTCTCCACCAAATTATCATCTTCCCATTCTAGAAAGTATAATTGATCCCCTTCTCCGAAGGGATTAGCGGAGGTGGCTATAACTTCGGCTCGACCATTGAGATCCAAATCATAAGCGGCTAAACCAACTCCATAATCGGTATCACTTGTCCAGTTCTCGATCAGGTTAGAATTATATACTCTAATCTTATCGGAATTATCAACCACCACCCAATCATCGAGCTTATCTCCATCTATATCTGCCCCCAATAGGGTATAGAAATCAGTAGGGATATTTAACCTGGTCTTTTCGATCTTCTCTGGAGAAATAAGGGTCTGCTTTGTGGTTCGACTAGCTAAATAATAATTATTCTCTTCTGCAAGGTGAGTTACAATCAAGGTCTTCTTTTCCTTCTGAGATAATATCACATTGCCCTGGATAAAGCCCACCTTTATCAAGTTCCCCCCATCCCACTTTAAGATATCTCCTCCCTCCCTTATCCCATCGGAGATAAATATTTCCTCCTTCCCATCGTCATCTAAATCGATCAGAACTAGATTTCTGATCATCTCCCTGCTCCTCTGTGTCTTCAGAGAGGTGAGCGATAAATCATAGCAGATAACCTCTCGGAAGAAAGACCCATCCCAACTTAATATCAGCAACTTATCAGAAGTTAGGACCACTATCTCCTTTTGACCATCGCTTATGACATCCCCTACCGCTAAATCAATTATACGGAAGTCGAAGAGTTGGCTCTTCTCTTCAGCATATATTTATCTTCGGATGGTTTGGCAGAGGGAGAGAAGAGGAGGCTTACTGATATATCCTTTATTATATCTTCCGCGGCGACAGCTCTGACAAGTCCTGTTCCCGTATCTATCACGGAGACTCGCAGATCGATCACCACTCCTAGATCGGTCGCAGTTCCAAGTATTATCCCTCCGAAGTTCCCAATACTTTGCGCTATAGAAGGGTCGAATCCCTCGCCTTTCCTCAATAGAGCTATCTTCTTTCGCAGGTCCAACGACAGTTGACTCTCCCGTATCACCTGAATCTGAGGGAAATCGAGCAAATCGCTCGCCAATATCTGGGATACTAGATCGGTGAAGTTATTCTTCTCCCCCCGAGAGGTCACGAAATCAAGGACCAAAATTCTCCTGAAAGTGGGCTTAGCCATAACCTCATCGCCCACCTTTATGCTTTCCAGGGAATAACCCGCCAGAGGTTCAGCGATAGCCATCCTCTCTCCAGCCCATCTTATCCGAACCTCAGCACATTTCTCCCTTCTCTCCTCTACTCCTCGAAAGACCTCGCACTCCATCCCTTCCTTAATACCGGCGCCCTCCTTTAAATCGATGTAGATTCCCGAGGAGGATATGAGCTCCACCTCTCCTTTAAATAGAGAAAGTCCAGAATCCCAAATCTGCTGAGATAATTTTGCCACCGCAGGATTGATCGAACTCACCCCAGTATCGGCAAGGGAGGAGTAGGGGAATAGAAGGATTATCAGTAGAGAGGATATCAATATAATATTACGCATCATCTGAGCTTTATCTCCGAAGAATCTCCGACATTTAGTTTATAGAAATTCCCGCTTACCTCTGCGTTATCCCCTATCAAGGAATCTCGCAATAGGATATGTTCCACCTTAGCATTCTCATTTATAATAGTATCGGTGATTATCGAATCCGTTATCACCGAGCCACCAGCTATCGAGACATAAGGACCGATAATGGAGTTATCTATCCTCGCGTAAGGAGAAATGAAGACTGGAGGCCTCACGATAGAGCCTTCAAGCTCATAATCAGTGTGCTTCAGCTCCAGAAGATAGCGGTTGGTGGCTAGAAGAGACTCAGCCTCCCCACAGTCGAACCACCCTTCAACCTCGAAGGTAGTGATCTTCTCTCCCCCCTCGATCATCACCCTCAAAGCATCGGTCAGTTGATATTCCCCTTTAGTCCTTAGGCCCTCCTTTATGATTTTTTCCAGAGAGGCGAAGAGGCTCTGAGTGGTATTGATATAATAAATACCTACTATAGCCAGATCGGTGGGGGGCAGGTCGGGTTTCTCCACCAGATTACTGATGAAATCCCCTGATAATTCCACAATTCCGAATCGCCTAGGATCGCTGACCTTCTTAACGCCAATGGAATTATAGGGGCTATTCATTATCTGCTTAAAATCAGCCTTAAAGATCGTATCTCCCAAGATTATCAAGATCGGCTCATCGGATATATAGTCCTTTGTTAAATATATAGCGTGTCCCAGTCCTTTTCTCTCGCTCTGCTCAACATAGCTCACTTTGAAATCATAGTTATTATCGACATATTCCATCACCTTCTCTCCCATATACCCGATCACCAATACTATCTCCTCGATAGATAGAGCTTTGATCTCATCCAAGATATACCCCAAGATAGGCTTTCCCGCTACCTGGATTAAGGCTTTAGGGATGGTATGGGTATGAGGTCTTAGTCTGCTTCCCACTCCAGCAGTCGGTATTACAGCTTTCATTGCGACCTCCGATCATAAATATAGGAGGAGTAGAGGAGAGAATTCCTCCCCCTCTTTAGAATTTCTCGATCACTGGCTCGAAGCCAGCTTTATCTAGCCAGCTTAGGTACTCCTCGGGGGTGAGTTCATCTGGCGATTTTCCAGAAAGAGCTACTAAGATCGCCTCTATAACATTCGTCCCAAAAGTTCTCTCCTGCATTCTAGGGGTAGTGGTAACTAGAACAGAGACCCCTCTTTCCCTCAGCGCCTCCACATCGGAGGGGGTAGTCGTATTAGTTATCACTATCTTCCCCGTCATATCAGGAGGCATATCGTGCTTTATATAATTTAAATCGCCCGCGATGATCTCTGCCTCTCTGATGAACTTCATCCGACTCGATTCCTTCGGCTCGGCTTCCTGCTTACTGCCAGTGGGGTAGAAGACCTCGATCGGAAGAAGAGTCAAAATAGGCATCAATATCTTAGCTAGGAGGATAACAGACTCTATCTTCTTCAAGGGTATTGGAATCCCTAGAGCGAACATCAGATCGCCAAAGGTAGTCTCACATCCAGCCTTAAGACAGCCACGAGCCGTACCGAAGCGATCGACAGCTAGAATGACTAAAGCCTTCTTCCCCTTTATCGGGATTCCTCTGTCGGGAAGGGATAGGATTAATCTCTCCTCCATCGCATTTCTTAAACCTGTTCCATCGACCGCGGGGGTTCGTTTCAGCATGGAGATCAATCTCCTAGTATCCCTAAATTCATACTTCCTCGAACCGATGATAAAGTAGAGATTCGTTCCCCCCAGACCGATAGCATCTACCTTCCCATCCAGTTCTTCGAGAAGTTGCCTAGCTTTCTTCTTATCCCCATCAGTCCCTATTCGCTCGATCTTAAACTCCTCTCCTAGAATCTCCATCTCCACCGATTTATCTCTAGTGGATGATCCTAAACTTACGCTTACTACTCTCTTCAATTGTTCATCATCTCCTTGACACCTTCACATTCGTTTATGAAATCGGTCAGTATTTTCTCTATAACTTCCACCTCGGTCTCTCGATAAATTCTAGCGCGCAATTTTGTCGCTTTAGGCATACCTTTAGTATAATATGCTAGATGTCCTCTCATCTTTCGAACTCCTATATATTCTCCCATATACTCGACTAACAGTTTAAGGTGAAATATAGCCGTCTCTATCCTCTCTCGGATCGTCGGTTCTGGAGCTATCTCTGAGGTCTCTAAATAGTGGCTAGTTCTAGCGAATATCCAAGGGTTACCCAGTGCTCCTCGAGCGATCATAACTCCATCACAGCCCGTCTCTTCAAACATCGCCTTTGCCTCCTCGGGGGAGAAGATATCTCCATTGCCGATCACAGGTATATCCATCGCTCTTTTAATCGCTTTGATTGAACCCCAATCGGCAGGAATCCCATAGCTTTCCATCGCCGTCCTGCCATGAATAGCGATAGCGGTTACTCCTGCCTCTTGAGCGATCTCACCTATCTGAATAGCATTCACATAATCATCATCCCAACCCTTACGAATCTTAACCGTTACTGGAACATCCGAGGACTCAACCACAGCCTCTATTATCTCCCTAGCCCTCGATGGATCCTTCATAAGAGCAACTCCTGCCCCATTTCTAACCACCTTTTTTACCGGACATCCCATATTTATATCTATTATATCTGGCTTATGGACAAGAACTACCTTAACTGCCCTAGCCATAATATCAGGGTCCGAGCCGAAGATCTGAACGCTGACAGGTCTTTCCTCTGGGGCGAATCTCAGGAGACGCTCACTTTTTTTACTATTATATATCAAGCCATTAGAGGAAAGCATCTCCGTCGAGACTAGCTCACAGCCACTATTTTTCGCTAAATATCTGAAGGGTTGATCGGTATATCCAGCCATAGGAGCCAGGATAAGACCGTGTTTAAGCGTTATATCACCTATTTTCATTTCTTTCATATATTATCCTCAATCCCTTTAAGGTTAGTAAGGGATCTATCTTATGCACCTTATCAGTCTCCCCTGCGATCAATTCTGCCAGACCACCAGTGGCGATAACTTGAACCTCTCCCTCCAATTCCTGGCTCATCCTTTCGATGATTCCTTCTACTAAGCTGATGTATCCATACACTATACCAGATTGCACACTATGAATGGTGTTTCTACCTATAACTTCATCAGGCTTTATCAACTCCACCCTGGGTAATTTGGCGGCATATTGGAAGAGGGCTTCAGTTGAAATCTGGATTCCAGGAGATATCGTTCCCCCCAGATAAACACCATCACGAGAGATCGCATCGAAGGTAGTTGCAGTGCCGAAATCCACGATGATCAAGGGTCCACCATACTGTTGATAGCCAGCAACGGCGTTCACGATACGATCGGCTCCTACCTCCCTGGGATTCTCGCAGGCTATCTTTATATCGGTCTCAACTTTGTGATCTATGATGATCGGCTTTAGACCGAAATATCTTGATGAGGCTTTCTCTAGTTCCCTTATGGCTGGAGGAACAACGCAAGAGATGATAATCGCCTTGATCTGGTTCATCTCGATTCCTTTGTGGGAAAATAGCGACACCCATATTACTCCATATTCATCCGCCATTCGATTACGATCGGTGAAGATCCGCCAGTGAGCAAGAAGCTCTCTATCCCTATACACTCCAAAGACTATATTAGTATTTCCTACATCAGTTGCTAATATCATAAACTTTTTCCTCCCCTTTTCGGAAATTTAAAGCTCGATCACCACGAGTAGGAGAAGTTGTATCGCTTATAGCAATCAAGCTCTTGTAATTCCTTTTCGATATCCCTAATTATTTATAATTTAACTTTCCTCCAGCACCTCTCTGGTGACTCGAAGTAGATCCGACAACATATAAGGTTTCTCCAGAAAACGATATCCCCTTTCTTGAATGATTCGCAAATCCGTCGTTCCGTCAGTATATCCACTGGTGAACAGATCTCACGAAGTATCCTTTCGGTAAGGACTCTCACCGCTTCTTCATCCTCTACAACTAGAATTCTCTCTCCCTTGCCTTGATACTCCTTGATTGAATCGCTCTCTCCCTTCTTCCTCTAGCTCTGGGGAAATGGCTGGGAGGTAAATCCTGAAAGTTGAGCCATGTCCAAGTTGACTCTCGACATCGATCCATCCCTCGTGCTGATCTATGATCCCATATGCTACAGAGAGACCGAGACCAGTGCCTTTTCCAGGTCCCTTCGTGCTGAAGAACGGCTCAAATATACGAGACATAGTCTCACTGTCCATTCCCACTCCCACATCCTTAACCGATAGACAGACGAACTTCCCGGGACGAGCGTAACTGTGAGTCTTACAGTAATCCTCATCTACATACACATTCTCGGTCCTGATGATGATCTCTCCTCCTTCTGGCATAGCATCCCGAGCGTTGATCACCAGATTCATAATCACCTGCTCGATATGGCCGGCATCAGCATTGATAGTCCAGAGAGCCACAGTAAGTTCACTGATAATAGAGAAGTTCTCACTAACAAGCCGATTGAGCATCTTGAGCAAATTCGAGACAACCTCGTTGAGATCAAGGGGGATGGAGTCCACCGGTTGTCGTCGGCTGAATAGAAGCAATTGACGCGTGAGATCAGATGCTCGGAGGGAAATATTATGAATCTCTTCGAAGAGGTCTTGATAATCTGAGTCACCCTTTGGAAGCCCCATTAAGCCCACCTCGGAGTATCCCCGAATGGCTGTCAGCAGATTGTTGAAGTCGTGTGCCACTTCGCCAGCCAGTATTCCAAAAGCTTCCATTCTCTGGGCATGGAGGAGCTGAGCTTGGATCTCTTCTTTCTCTTCCTCCGCCTGCTTGCGCTCGGTGATTTCCTGTTGAAGTTGTTCATTAATCCTTCTTAGTTCGGCTGTGCGCTCTTCTACTAGCTCCTTAAGGTGATCACGGTGTCTCCTCAATTCTTCCTCTATCCGCTTGCGCTCGGTTAAGTCTCTTCCAATATAAACGATACCCTGTTGTTTGCCATCCTTATTACGCACCACAGACACCGACAGGGAGACAGAGACTTTTATCCCATTTTTTGTCTTTAAACTTATCTCAAAATCTTTGATAGAGCCGGTTCGGTTCAGCTCCTCACCAGCTTTTTCCTCCTCTTCGGCAACGATAATTTCAAACGGCTGACCAATTAATTCTTCTTCTTCATATCCAAGAAGTTTTAATGTCGCTTGATTAACCTCTTGTATTGTTCCGTCCGGACTGACCAAGAACAGGGCATCTGACATAGTAGAAATAATATTTTCTCCTGCAGTTGCCGGAGAAAGAGAAAAGAGCTGATATCTCCAAATCGCATACCCAACAACAATAATTCCAAAAAGAAATTCAAGTGAGAATAAATCTGGGCTTCTGATTCCGAAGGATGGGAGCAATCCTTCGGTAGTGGAAGACAATACCACAGGGAAGAAGAAACCTATTGTTACGTACTTAGCCTGTTGTTTCTTGATGGGATCAGTCACTTTTAAGTAATATCGAAAGCATAAATATACTGATAAAAACCCCATACCAGCACTCCAAACCACAAGTAAAACTCGTGCTGGACCTTCGACGATGTGGTATGTCCAACCCCAATATTCCTTTATTGGTCCCTTTGCTATCAGATCTGTAGTCAGAATCAGAATAGAGAACACTAATGCTGGGAAATAGATCGGAATATAGATCAATTTATTTTTAAGCTCTTTCTCTGTAAAAATCAGCACGAAATGAAATAGAACAGATATTAAGAGGGGCCAGAAAGAAGCAATTTTCATCCACAAAAAAGCTGTATAATAGTCACCCGCCTGACGATATACAAATTCGTTAAATGTCATATAGCTAATTAATATGCTCAATAACATATGAGTCTTGTTTAATTTATTTTTAGGATCTTTATAATAAACAAAGTTTCCAAAAAAGATAGAAATCACTGAAACAAGTAGTGATGATAAAGAATAAAAGTTCATTTTACTTCCTCGCTATGAACTGATCAGGGACAGTCTGTCCTGATAAAGACTTACAGCGTATCGATATCGGCTTCCGCTATTATCTTGACATTCTCGCACTTAGCATTATGTAGGGAGATGTAGTCGTTCTACTATCTTCTTACAAACTCCAATTACTCCTTTTCCTCTTCTTCCTCCTCGATTATGAAGGTTATGCCAACCTCTTCACCAGCTTCGCCTTTTTCCGCCTCTATCCAATCCTCTTTCAAGGATATAATTATCTCCCCAGCGCTGATCTCGTTATCTCCTTGTTTCACCATCGCATTATCTATAAGAGTTAGCTTCTCATCCTTATCGGAGTAGATCGCCTTATCACCACTGGCGGTTGTATCCTCCTCGGTAAATTTGACATTTCCAGTCGCGCTGAGGTCCTGAGTCTCGATATTAATATCCATCTGATCCGAGGCGACAGTCATCTTCTTCTTAGTAGGAGTTCCGCCTTCTTCCTCTGGTTCAACCTCTCTTTCCCTTTCCAGAAGGACATTTCCGGTGATCACTACTCTATCCTCCTTAAAATAGTAATCTAAGGCCTCTCCAGTTATGACAACATTTGGCTGAATAAGTCTTATGTTGCCTTCTGCATGAGCCACTTCCTTCTTCTCAACAGAAAGCTGATCGGAGTAGAGAGTAGTATCTCCTTGCACTAGTTCCACCGGATTACCAGTGTATATCTGGGTATCTGCCTCTCGATCCCATTTGAATTTATCCGCTTTTATATTTACTGTCTTCGGTTTTTTCTCTTCTGGAAGAGCTTCTTGATCTTCCTGAGCCCAGATAATTGCATTATTTATTCCTATAATAAGGATGTTAATGAGAAAGAAAGCTACAATTACCTTAGATTTTGTCATAACGACCTCCTTGAAATTCGAGCTTTAATATTAGTCGAATGGTGCATTAAAAATCGATTATGCTTTACTTATACGAAGTATAGACTTAATAGGGGAGTTAGAATTAGGATATTGAACTACTTTAATATTAACAGAAGTAGCGAGATTTTGCAAGGGAAAATTTTGTTTTTGATCTTCAAACTAACTTGACAGCTTGAATCTTTTAGGTTATAATTAGGTAACGAGATAATATTAAGTTTCCGATACAGCTTTGGGGCATAGGAGGGATAGAATTGATTAAGCTTAATAAATTTTTAGTATTAGTTTCACTAGGGAGCATACTATTTTTGGCTCTATTTGCGCTTGGTTGTGATTTAGATAAGTTAATAAATCCAGAGGCCGATATTCGCTTAATAGCGATCAAGGATTCTTCGGGAGCTAATACGATATCCTCGGTAACTTCAGCGGAGGTAGCGACAGGGACTGATATGGTGCAGTTCGTCTTTGAGGCCAGACCAAATAGCATCGGGGCTACCTTAGATCGCTATCGAGTCGAATACTATGATGATCAAGGACGTGGAATAACCTCGCTCACCCGAGAGAGAAGCACTTCCGTTACTATCGGCCCCTCGATCGGGACCGATGACAAGGGGGATCCCATCATTGGTACTGGTAGCGTTTTGGTCGATATTGCCGACTCTACGGTGTTGAACTATGGTCGAGAGAATCTCCTGAGAGAGATAAGGACTGTTTTCATCTTCTCTGGAGTAGATACTAACGGACATCGAATAGATAACATTACTGGCTCCATTCCTATCGTTTTCGTGGAATCTCCTCCTCTGGCTCCGAAATTAGTGAGTCCTGAAGATAACGCGGTAGTAGGAATCAATCCTATCTTCATTTGGAGCGCCTCTCAGATCGATCCCGAATATCTGGCAGGATATGTATTAGATATTTATACTGAAGAGGGAATTCTAATCCTTTCTGCGACGATAGAGAAAGATATACTCAATTTCGCTACAGAGGAGGAATTTTTAGTTTATGGGCAGAGCTACAAGTGGAGAGTAGGAGCAGTTAGTAGCTTCAGTTATCCTACAACTTTCAGTGAATTTCGTCACTTCAGGGTCGCCGATGCGGTACCTATATTGGTAGATGTGGAGTTGTTGTCCCCCTCCGATGGAGCCAACTATAGAGGGGAAAGGCCGAGTCCAATTGACCCGCTGCTGGGGCAACAGCAATATTCCACTATCGATGTAGAGTTCGTCTGGAAGGTCACTGTTACGGGAACAGGAGCAGATCCCGGTAATCTGAGATATATATGGGAATTGAAGGAATGGAAAAGCAATTATCTGATGGCGAATAAAGAGGTAACTACCCTGAAATATATTTGGCATCACGAAAATGGTTTCTGGGAGTATGTAGGTGGGGGCAGGAATGCTATAAAATGTGTTGAAGGCGATCCTATCTGCGACTGCGAGGGCGATCCTAATAAGAGGTGCGATGATCCCTCTAAAAATGTGGCTGCCCATTATTTCTATCTGGAGTGGAAGGTCAAGGCTATAGATGATAATAATAATATAGTGGGAGTGAGCCCTGCTTATAAACTAACGGTTGCGATGCCTTAGAAATTTGAGCGAGGAGACCTTATGAATGAACATTTGAAGATCATAATCTTCATACTCTTAGGAATTGCCTTGATATTCGGTGGATGCGAGGAAGAAGAAGAACCGACCCCTACCCCTAGCCCAAGCACTATATCAGGGACAGTTAAGGACAAGGGGACGGATGAGCCCTTAGTTTCTGCAAAAGTGGTGATAATTGGATCCACTATGGAGGCAACTACCGATGATGAAGGTAAATATATATTCTCCACCGTATCGGCTGGTACTTATACTTTAGAGGCTAGATACGAGGGATATAAATCTGGGGTTCGAATCGTTCCCATATCTAAGGAAACTGATGTCCTTGACCAAGATTTTTATCTAACTGATACGGAAGAGATAAAGGTCTTCCAGAACGGGTATTACCCGGATGACAAATATAAGGGGAGCAGTGCTGTCCACATCCTTTCTGCTAAGAGTGATACTAACTATTCAGGGAGGGAATCGTTTTGGGTGGGGGAGTTTTCAACCTCTATTATTCCCCTGGATGAATATCGGGTGGGAATAAAAAAGATAATTCCGCTTGAGGAATTGAAACAATATCGAGGCTTAGTCAAGTTCGATCTAAGTAGGATTCCCTCCTCGCCACCCAAGAAGGTTCTCTCAGCAACTCTTTTTCTCAAAGTTGCTGATTTTATTGGTTCAAGCTCTGATTTGATTCTAAAACTGCACAAGATCACTAGATCGTGGCAGACCGAAAGTGTTACTTGGAATACCTATGATGGGAGTAATAAATGGACTACTCCCGGAGGTGATTTTCTAAGTGAGCCGCTGACTTCACCTCATCTTCCCGTGGGCCCGAGCGATGTTGGTCGCTGGTTACAGTGGGAGTTACCACCCTCCGTAGTCGAGGATTGGATAAATGGTTCATCCTCCAATTATGGATTCATAATCCTAGCCAAGCGGGAGGAGGGTGGGGCTGCCCTAGATGAAGGGATCGCCTTCAAAAGCGATAGTTACCCCTATTCAGCCTCGGAGAGGCCAAAATTAGTGATAAGGTTCTATGAGCCGTAGAAATTGGTTAATTGGTATAAGTTCGATTGTCTTTCTTCTGTTATATACCTCCTATGTCCATTCCAGCGAGGTTGACCATTGGCAAAGAGGTATAGACTATTACGATAAGGGCAACTATAAAAGAGCTCAAAGGGAATTCGAGGTTGCCCTATTGCAGAATCCGTCTAGCCCTTCCCTTCTCACCTACTTAGGGCTGGCGAACTATAAGCAAGACGAGATCGACAAAGCCATCGCGATCTTTAATAGGGCTTTAGCGATAGATCCCGATTATATCTGGGCTCTGAACGCCAGAGGATATATGCATCAGTTGAAGGGAGATTTTCATAACGCCTCGACCGATTATCACCGGGCGCTTCAGATCTTTCCTGAATTCCTCGGTGCCCGAATCAACTTGGCTGATCTTTTCAGGAGACAAGGCCGCTTCAAGAAAGCCCTGGAAAATTACGAGATAGCTTTGAAGATCAAGCCCGATGAAATATATATCCTTAATTGGATGGGGATAATCTATTCCATACTAGGAGACTATCCCCGAGCGGAAGAAACCTTCAAAGAGATAATCGAGATCAACCAGGTCAGCATCGAGGCCATCCTCGCTGAGAGGTTGAAGGGACATATCCTCTCCTCAGAGTATATGAATAGCAGAGAAGAAGATCAAGCAGATAGATCCAGAAAAGAGGGGAACATAGATAGAGCGATCGAGGAGTATAAGAGGAGGATAGCCCAAAACGAGAAAGACGCAGATGCATACTTTTGGCTCGGCTTGATCTATGCAGTTCAGGAGATAAATGATGAGGCCATCCTTCACCTTAACCGAGTGATAGAGTTGCAACCTCGAGGTCAGGATGTCCCATTTATAAAAGATCTAATAATATTCATTCGTATAGCTGAGAAATTCGGCTAAATTATCAAATATAGGAGGGGAGGATTCCTCTCCCTCCGGCAAAAGTTTCCTAATTGAAAAGTGGGTGATGGAAAATGGGTAATATTATCTATGAGACCACCCTGAGAGAGATGGCCAATGTTGTGCCTCGTAGGGCCGCGGCGACTCTCCTAGAGGAAGGAGTGGATGGCATATCCACCAGTCCTGACGAAGTTCGTTATAGTCAGATGGTCGAGATCCTTAAGGGCTATATTTATAAGAGAATGCAAGTCCTTATGCCTCCCTCGTCGGCTAAAAAGTCCATCCAGATGGTATTGGATAAGATAAAAAGTCTCGAGAAACTTCCCTCTATTGAAATAGGAGGGGTAGAGGAGAAGATTCCTCCTATCGAGGAAGAAGGAGAGCCTTCGTCTATCGAAACTACTGAGGAAGAGAGGACGATTATCCAGGCAAGAGAATCTATAACTCCGCAACCCGAGACTCCCGAGTCGGAAGGAGGATTCGGCGGATTCAAATTAGGAGATTTGGGGGAAGATGCCCTAGCCAAACAGCTTGAGGCGGAGGGATATAACCCCGGGGAAATAGAGGCTATGCTTGGGGGACAGCAACCGACGGAGCCGCCTCCTGCTCAGGTAGGAGGTAGAGATGAGATAGACGAGGCTTTCGCGGGTATTATGTTAGGTGAGGAAGAGGAGGATGAAGAGTGGCAGATAGCCTCTGCTGAAGAAGGAGAGGAAGCTTTAGTGGGCGCCTCTGATACCGGCGATGAGGACCTCAGTGATATCCTGACTTCTATAGAGGAGACTCCTCTCCAAAGTATGCGAGATGTGGAGGAGATTGAGACCATATCTCCTGACGAATTGCGAGCTGAAGGGGAGATCTTTGCCAAGTTAAAAATGAGGGTAGGGCGTCAAGTGAGCAAAGTAGGTGAAGATGAGAGGTTCATAGGGGATTTGAAGAAATTGATATCCAGTATATCAGCAAAACATAATATTGGATATAGTGCTGAAGAGGAACTCAATAAAGCTGGGGAATTAATGGAGAGATGGGAGAAAGAAATACGAGAGGCGGAAGAGGAGAGAATCCCTGCTCCTACTGAGGCGGAAGAGCCTGCAGTCGCGATTACCGAGGAGAGGGCGGAACAAGGGAAGAGGCTCGAAAAGTTAGAGGAGACTTTCTCTAGTTATCAAGACGAGCCCTTGAGTGAGATCAACGAGTTCTCGATGTTGCTGGAAATAGTCAAACAGAGATATTCTGCCGGGGAGGATATCACAAGTGCTTTAAACACTCTGGAGGAGTCTCTAGAGAAGATCAGAGATAAGGTCAAAGCCGGGGAAGAGGTTCCCCTTGAAAAAATAGGAGGGGTAGAGGAGAGGATCCCTCCTCCTATTGAGAAAGAGATCCCTGAGACTGCCCCCGTGGATGCCACAGCTCTGCTCGACTATATAGCCTCTTGGGAGAATGTTCAGAAAGTCGCATTAGTAAGCCACCAGGGCGATATAGAGAAGGAAAGCTTCTCTCCCTTCCAGATCGATCTTACGGCTTTAGTGCCTCCTGCGGAGAGGCTTGTTACTTTCCTTAAAAGCAAAGCTAAGAGAGATTGGCGCGCTCTAAACCAAGCCACTTTGATCTTCGAGGAGGGGGATATCTTCCTAGTTCCCACCTCCGATGAAAACTTCCTGCTCTTAATAACTTCTGCTGAATTCAACATAGGGAAAGCTATGATTAAGATAAGAAGATGGCTATCTGCAAGGTGTTAGGTAATAACTCCTATTCAAAAAATAGGAGGGGTAGAGGGGAGGACCCCTCCCCCTAAGGAAAGGAGAACGACTTATAATGCTTAGACCGAAGGTATATCTTAGCTTGAGTTTAGGTATCATCCTCCTGACTTTGGTATATTCAGTCGAGGCGGCGGATCTAGCGGACACGGTCAAAGAATTAAAGGGACATCTACAGGCCTCGATCTCAGCTCTGGATAAGGGTGAGACGGATAATGCTTTAGGAAACATCGATAAGGCTCAACAAGTTTATCAAAGCCAGTTACTCAATTTCGTAAACCGATATACTGAAGGCGTAAATGAGGCAATTTTAAATTATTTTCAGATGTCAAAGGATTTCATCAAAGAGGGGCGAAGAGTGTCCCTATCTGCCGAGATCGAAAAAATTGAGGGATCCTTACTATTAACCTTTCATCGAGCTTTCTTTGCCTCTCTACAAGGAGAGGATAAGAGCGAGGCTAATACCTACTTCGCTCTTCTGGTAGATAGGATAAAGGATTATCCCGAGGCGATTAATGGTATTAGAGAGGAGTTGAGGGCTCCTGCTCCCTATGTGGATAAGATAAGAGCTCTTCTAAATGGCGCTTTAGCCTCTGAGTCCGAGACAGCTTTGAGGGATTCTCTGGAGTTACTGGCTCAGGATAGGGGGAGAGCTTATTTAAAGGCAGTAACCTCTATGTACCTTTATTGGATCATAAAGGATGATATTAAGGTTATGATGGGAACTAGTCAGGAGAAGCCGCTATCATCCTTCATTAAAGCAATCGTAGCCTCGGATAAGGAACAAGCGGATTCTCTGGCCAATTCTATAATCCAAGGTTTCGCTCGATATAAGGGAGAGGCCGCTAGGGCTGCCCAACTTGAACCACCGCCTGCTACCTCGACTGGAACTGAGCTAACATCAGCTCAGTTGGAGGAATTAGCCGCCAAAGAAGAAGAGCTAGCTCAAGTTAGACAGCAAATAAATAGCTTTAGGGCGACTAATCTTGAATTAACTCAGGATATCCAGCAGTTGAGAAAAGATAATCAGGAATTGAGGGAGGAGAATGAGCAACTAACCAAATCTACTTCTGCAGGGGCTTCGTTCTTCTGGCCTATTGACGAATCTATAGGTAGTTTATGGGCCCAATATAAGGGGTATATCTTCATATTATTGGCTATAATTTTGATCTTATTGCCCCTTAGATATTCCACCTTAGCTTTTGGTGGCACCAATCCCAATCCAGCTTGGCAGAAGGTAGGGCAGTTCATCTTACTTCTGACTCTGCCGATCTTTATGTTAGGGATAGCATATCTCATTTCAGGTTTGCTACAAGTTGTAGGGACGTTTGTTCCCTCCCTAAAGGATTTTCAGCAAATCCCTCTTTCTATATTCGATGTTTTCAGGGGAACTGTTGCCCAGATCCTATGGGTTATAGGGGTTTTAGCCGCGGTCTTTGTCGGAACTGCTGGACTTAGAGATATCTGTGCCCAATTTGGCTTATCTCCAGCGAGAGGCGCCGTCGCTACAGTGTCGGATGTTGCGGCTGAGTGGGAAGAAGAGGAAGAAGAGGAATGGGATATAGAGTGATAAAAGGGAACTTTTGCAGGCAATAGGACTCAAGGTAAAAAAGTTCCCTTTTTAGAGGAGGCAAGTTAGGACATTGTGGAAATAGAATATAGGAGGGGTGGAGGGGAGGATTCCTCCCCCTATAGCGAGGTTGAAAAAGAGATATGTTTAGAAGAGTTAATTATCGCTCCGATGCGGATATCCGATTTAGGTGAGTGTATGATCATCGAGAGAGCTTCTTTTTCTACTCCCTGGCCTCGCTTTTTCTTTATAGGGCAACTTTTAATTGGAAGATCTTGTTATCTAGTTGCCAGATTATCCGGTAGGATCGTTGGATATATTGGAGGGACGTTCGGTAGGAATGGGGGCCACATCGCTAATCTTGCGGTCCATCCCTCCTTCAGGAGAAGAGGTATAGGAGAGAGGTTACTACTTGCTATGTTCTCCGAAGCTATATCTCGTTCGGCTCGTCGTCTCACCTTGGAGGTGAGACGAACAAATTTGATCGCTCAAGAGCTATATGAGAAATATGGTTTTCGGAAGATCGATGTATATAAGGGCTACTATCATGATACGGGAGAGGATGCGTTCTTAATGATGGTAGATTTGACCCACTATAAGAAGGCTGAAGAATTAAAGTCATAGGGAGATGATCCTGTTGAAAAGAGCCAAAAGGATATACTTATCGATCTTGATCTTATCTATAATACTAGTAAGTTTATCTCCTGCCAGGGCTCAGGAGGAGAAGCTGGAGATCTTCAAATCTGCCCAGATGCTCATCGAAGAAGAGGATTACGAGGTCGCGATCGCTAAACTCTTAGCATATATCGATACCGAGCCGGGGGAGGCTAATAAAGCCAAGGCCTTCTACTGGATAGGGCAAGCCTATGAGGGATTAGGAAGATGGACTCAGGCAGTAGGTGCTTATGAGAGAGCGTTACGGATGAGTAGAAGGGTTGTTGAGTCGGTATATGCCAAGGATAGAATAAGCTATATTAAGGGCAATTACCCGATCGATTATGGACCCCTCTTCGTCCTCTCCACTCCGAAGAGGGCGGATGTTTTCATAGGTGGGGAGGAGAGGGGAAAGACACCGCTCTTCCTCTTTCAATCCGATGAACTCATCGTTGGAGA
This sequence comes from uncultured bacterium, assembly GCA_964609495.1. Lineage (GTDB taxonomy): Bacteria > CAZSTA01 > CAZSTA01 > CAZSTA01 > CAZSTA01 > CAZSTA01. The sequence goes on from CAZSTA010000008.1 coordinate 22,525, forward strand.
ACATCTGCTTGAGGTGGTTATGAATGGCTATGAAGGGTGGAGTGATATTATAAACACCAAAATCGAAGAGACGGTGATTATAGAGGTTGAGCTAAAACCTCTATGGGCTACTTTCTATTCCGTTCCTGAATCTGCCACGCTGTTCATAGATGGAAGGTTGTTAGGAATAACTCCGGTGATGGTCTCATTAGCTGATGAATCCTGGTGGGGGACTCACGAATTGAGGATAGCGAAGGAAGGGTATAGAGACTGGAGGAGCGAGGTAACCCTCACCGGAGAAACCTCTGTTGAGATCACAGGCGAATTGGAGTTAATACCTATAGTCTATGTGAGATCTATCCCCTCTCCTGCCCAATTATACCTCGATGGAAAGTTATTAGGAGAGACCCCTCTTTCTCTCGCCCTAGTTGATAAGTCCTTGGAGGGAGTTCACCATTTGAAAGTGGTTAAAGAAGGTTATGAGGAATGGGAGGAGGAGGTAGTATTAGGGGAGGAACACGAATTATCCCTACAAGTCAAATTGAGAAAGGTCTTCGAACTCTCCGAGGTAGGTATAGAAAATTTCCTGCCTCCTGAGGGAAGGATCGATCGAGTGTTGATGGCTGATACAGATGATGATCGAACTGACGAGGTCATCATCGCTTATAGGACCAGAGATGCTGATGGGGAGTATCGGGATGGTCGCCTGATGATTATAGGTTGGAGCCATCAGAAACAAGAATTCGTTGAAAAGTGGCAGAGCATCGAATCCTTGGGAGATTACACCTTGGCGATGTTGGAGATAGGGGACATCAATGGAGATGGAAAGAATGATATTATAACTGGCACTAGTCCCTTGTTAAAGGTCCCGAAGATGTTCGTTTACACTTGGAATCCCCCATCCTATTATCTGCTGGAGAAGATAACTGAGGACCCATTCGCAACCCAGAGAGTATCTCCTAAACTTACCGCGGACATAGCGGATAAAGTGATCTCAGAAGATAGCGGTTTTGTGGTTTTGTATGTAAGAGTTGAGAATAAGGATACTAAGGAAGCCAGAAACGTGAAGCTCACTTTGGGGATATATGATGAGAATGGTGAGTTAATAAAGCAGATTCCTCGCTATATAGAGACGGTTAAGGGCAAGACAGGAGAAGAAAGAGCCTCCTCTCAGATTAAGATTGTAGTTCCTAATTATCCCCATGCGGAATATAAAGTCGATAAGTTAGATTATGTGATGCAAGAGGAAAAAATTGACTTTATGGAAGCTAAGTATAAGTTAGATGAGAGAAGAAATAGATTACTGGGGAGTTTAAATGGCAAATTGGAGGTGGCTAGAGAATCGTCTCAACCTGAGGAAAAAGTTGAGGTTGAATTGACCGGGGAGGAGAGAAAGGAAGCTTTGCTAACGGGGTTAGATCGAGTAAACGAGATGATAAGTCTCTGGCAGGAGGTCGAACTCGAGATAGACAATTTAGTTGACCTCTACGAAGATTATATGGATCTGAGGAGCGATCTCCAATATGTCATTAACAAGGGGAAAACGCTTCCGGCTTTAGATGCTTATAATATGGATACCTACTCCGAGATAATAGGGGATTTGATGCGAGCGGAGATTAAGGCGCGTCGGGAGATAGAGGCTCATAGGGATGCTTTGGAGTTTCTGCGTCATGATCTAAGACAGGAATTGAAAGCGATGGGGGTGTTAGGGGAGGATTAATCTGTATTATAACTTTAATTATTTGACAGGAGGCGATAAAAGTGGGAACGAAAGGAAGAGAAATAGTTGGTATGGATGTGAGCAAACTCATAGAGTTGCTCAACAAGGCGTTTGCAGATGAGTGGCTGGCCTATTATCAGTACTGGGTAGGGGCAAAGGTAGCCAAAGGTCCTATGCGAGGAGCAGTAGTTGCCGAGCTTGAAGAGCATGCCGGAGACGAGCTTGAACATGCGGGAATGCTTACGGAGAGGATAATACAGCTTGGCGGCACACCTATCCTTAAGCCAGAGGATTGGTATAAAATGACCAACTGCGGATACGATGCTCCAGAAGACCCTTCTGTAGAAGCTGTATTGGAGCAGAATATAAAAGGCGAGCAGTGTGCAATTGATATGTATAACCGTCTGCTTGAGACCGTCAAGGATAAAGATCCAGTTACCTACAATATGGTATTGGAGATCCTTGAAGATGAGGTGGAGCACGAAGAAGACCTTCAGGCTATCTTAGAAGACATGAAATTGATGAGAGGAGGTAGATAAAATGTTAGTAGTAGATAAACCAGCACCAGACTTCGAAGGAACTGCCTATTTTGAAGGCAAGGTGACAAAAGTAAAACTATCCGATCACCGAGGCAAATGGGTATTGGTTTGCTTTTATCCAGGGGATTTTACCTACGTGTGTGCAACAGAAGTTGCTGGGATAATTAGGAATTATGAAAATCTAAAGCAGTTTGGGGGAGTGGGTATTGCCATCAGTGCAGATTCCGTTCATTCCCATAAAGTTTGGGCAGAGACAAGTCCGGCCATAACTGCTGCTTTAAAGGAAACGGGGAAGAAGTTTCCTCCAATGCCTATGGTAGCCGACCCGACCTTCGAAATCGGCGGAAAGTATGGAGTTGTAGATGAAGATCAAGGCATTGAGACCAGAGGAAGGTTCATCGTTGATCCTGACGGCATTCTTCGAGGTTACGAAGTGTTAAATGCTACTGTTGGTAGAAACTTGGAGGAAACCTTTAGGCAACTTCAGGCTTTTAAGTTTGTTCGAGAGACAGGCAAAGTTACTCCAGCTGGTTGGAAACCCGGTGAGGAAGGGATAGAACCTACCATTGAAAATGCAGGAAAGATTTAGTTGAATTCTTAATAATTACCGAAGCTAAAGCCTAATTTTTGCCATAGCTGAACGGCATTTGTTTACATTGTTAGTAGCTTGTAGAAGCCATAAGTCGGCCTGACTTATGGCAAATTTTTTGGGATTCTCTCATTTAGATATAAAAATGATATTAGCAGTGATCCGATTAGTAATGACTATAATATTTTCAGAGATCTAATATCGGAGATCTTATGACAGAGGAGGAGTTCGATAGATAGATGGATCAGCATTCTATAAAGGTCTTAGAATTTGCTAAGATAAAGAATATGCTCGATGATTGTGCCACTTGTCAGTTGGGAAAAAGCCTTGTGCAAGAGATCGAACCTATGACTGATATCGGGGCGATAAGAGAGGCTCAGCGGGAAACAACTGAGATGAGGGAGATAATGGAATATGAGGGAGGCATTCCGCTGGGAGGAATAAGGGATATTCGGGAAATGTTGCCCAAAGCTCAATTAGGTTCCGCTTTAGAGCCAAAGCAGTTATTAGATGTAGCCGATACGTTGAGAGCTTGCCGGAGGCTCAAAAACTTCCTTATGCCTCTGAAGGAGAAATATCCTCTGATCGCCTCCTTAGCGAAGGAGATAGCGACTTTCAAGGGGATCGAGGATGAGATAGAGCGATGTATAAGCGAATATGGAGAGGTTTTAGATTCGGCGAGTCCTCTGCTTAGGCGCATCAGATCTCAGATGCAGACGATCAATCAGCGGATACGCGATAAGCTCAATTCCATGATCACCTCCTCTCAATATCAAGATGTGATCCAAGATCCAGTAGTTACCATCCGTAACGATAGGTTCGTCATTCCCATCAAGCAGGAACGAAAGGCGAACTTCAGGGGTGTTGTTCATGATAAATCGGCTAGTGGTTTGACTCTCTTCATTGAGCCGATGATCGTCGTCGATATGAATAACGAATTACGTGAGCTTTTGATAGAGGAACAGAAGGAGATTTGGCGGATATTGTTCGAGTTGACGCAGAAAGTCGGGGAGAATGCCGAGGCGATAGAGTCCAACCTCGAGTTACTTGCCCATATCGACTTCGTCTATGCGAAAGCACTTTTGAGCGAAAGAATGAGAGGATTCGAACCGATCTTAAACGATAGGGGATATATCGAGATAATTCAGGCTCGTCATCCCTTGCTCAACGTTGATTATATAGTTCCGATAGATGTCCATCTAGGAGATGATATCTCCACCCTGGTCATCACTGGACCAAATACTGGAGGAAAGACCGTTGCTCTAAAGACGATAGGTCTTCTCACGCTAATGGCTCAAGCGGGGCTTCACGTCCCCGCAGATCGGAAAACACAGTTAGCTGTATTTCAAGATATATTCGCTGATATCGGAGATGAACAGAGCATCGAGCAGAATCTAAGCACTTTCTCTTCGCACATAACTCAGATCGTAAGGATCTTTCGCGAGTTAGAGAATGAGCCTCGTCCTGCTCTCGTCTTACTCGACGAGTTAGGAGCAGGGACGGACCCCACCGAAGGATCAGCTTTAGCCATCTCGATTCTGGATCATTTTCATCAACTCGACTGGCGAGGAGTCCGAACGGTGATCACCACTCATCACGGAGCGTTAAAGAAGTTCGCTTACACTAGGGAAGGAGTGAAAAACGCTTCCGTGGAGTTCGATGTTGAAACCCTTCAACCCACTTATCGCCTTGTAATGGGATTGCCCGGAAGCAGCAATGCTCTCATCATCGCTTCTCATCTCGGGATGCCCGAGGCTATCATCGAATCCGCTAAGGAGTCCCTCGATAGCTCAGTCATCAAAGCTGAGGAGCTTATTCGAGGTCTTGAGCAGGAGAGGAAAGCTATAGAGAGCGAGCGGAGGAAGGTCGAAGCGACTCTAAGGGATGCGGAGATAATAAGGGGAAGAGAAGAAGAGAATTTACGCAAGTTAGAGGAGGAGAGGGAGAAGTTAAAGGATAAAATTATGAGGGAGATAAATGAGGCGGTGGCTTCTGCTAGAGAGGAGATGAGGAAACTCGTGGCGAAGTTACAGCGAGAAGGTAAAAGCTCTTTTATTCCCGCCACTAGAGAACAGATTGAAGGGCTTCAAAGGTCCATTCTAGAGAGATTAGAGAGGGAAGCGCCTTCTCGAAAGAGAGAGGAGGAAGAGAGTCCATCTGAGGAGATCAAGCCTGGAGATACAGTATTCATAGGAAGCCTTCGCCAAAAGGCGAATGTCTTGGAGGGGCCTAATGAACAGGACGAGGTTGTAATTCAGATGGGAGCTTTAAAGACGACCGTTCCTCTCGCTGATCTCAAAAGGGTAGAGGTCGAGGAGAAGAAACCCCAGGTGAGCATACCCCTCACGAACTTTCGCTTCCGCGATGCTCCCCAGGTCTCTAATGAGCTTCACCTCCGAGGATATACCCAGGAGGATGCTCGATTTAAGATCGAGAAGTATCTGGATGATGTTCATCTAGCAGGATTATCGCGGGTATATATCGTTCATGGAAAGGGAACAGGGACGCTGAGAAGGATGGTTCATGATTTCTTGAAGGATAGCCCCTTAGTGGAGAGCTTCAGATTAGGGGAGGATGGCGAGGGAGGCACAGGAGTAACAGTGGTGAAGATGAAGGAGTAAATAATAGAGGGCGTCAGTTTCTGACGCCCTTACTATTCACTCTTTTCTCCCATGTATATCGCAGAATTCCTTCGGCACCTCGTCCAATCCATCTCTACTCGTCCGATTCCTCTGGTTTTCTATGTATATCGCAGAATTCCTTCGGCACATCATCTATATCCATCTCTACTCGTTCGATCTCTTCTGCTGGACAGTAGATAGTGGCCAACTTCCCACTCGCCTTACATATACTGACTTTTACTCTCTGACTATTTGCCGACTTTTTTACACTTGGTTTCTTCTTCTCTATCGTCTCAGTTGGGGAGGACTTCGCGATCTCCTTATCCTCCATTGACGAGGTTATGACCTTTAACTTATTGCTCTCTATCTTAGCGGAATCCTTAGTATCATTTTCAGAACGAGGGCGCTCATTAATATCTCCTTTAAGCACGATCGGTAGAGGGGTCTCATCCTCTTTAGCGGAGGATATAGGTCTTTTTTTGGTGGGCGGTTTTTCGCTTTCCAGCCTAGGTCTAGGTTTAGCTGTCTCTAGCTTCTCGCCTGGAGGAATTGCTGAGGAATCTATTATGATCTCGCTTTCTTGCTCATTTCTCTTAAGATTAAGTTTAGTCGTAATGATCCTGATCTCGCTACTTCCCTCTTCCTCCTCAGAAGCGATCTCAATCGGTTTTGTATGGAGGTAGCAGGTCTCGGTAGGAACCTCATCGGGTTTGAACGATTGTTGAATGATATTAGGGCAGTATTCACCTGCTAGCAATCCTGTATCTTGGCAGATGCTTACCTCAATCTCCTTCAGGCGATGCAGGTCGCAAGATTTGCGAGGCTCAGTGCCTCGAACAAAGGCTTGTTTGACCTTATCAGGACAAAGCTCAGTGGCCAACTTCCCCGTATCGGCACATATCGTAACCTCTACGATCGAGTCGGATTTGGGGAATTCGTTCTGGGGATATTTCTTGAGAGCCTCCTTCATAAATTCCACCCAAACCGGGATCGCGATATCAGCCGCGATCCCAGAGCGATATTTCTCAGTCAGAGGAGTTCGATCATCATTTCCGATCCATATTCCTGTCACCAACTCTGGCGAGTAGCCGATGAACCAAGCGTCCGCATAATCATCGGTCGTGCCAGTCTTACCTGCCAACAATCTTCCCTCTATACGAGCTTTCTTTCCATAGCCTCTCTCAATATAGCCTTCTAACATATCAGTCATGATATAAGCTGTCTCAGCGCTGATAGCCTCATAGTATCTATTCTCAGGAGCTTTATTATCCTCAAGAACATTGCCATAGCGGTCGATCACCCTGGAGATAGCTATCGGTTCAACTCTGATCCCTTGATTAGCAAAGACAGCATAAGCTGAGGTCATCTCTAATAAAGTTACCTCTGAAGTTCCCAGGGATAGAGAAAGATAGGGTGAGAGCCTACTTTTGAATCCCAATCTCCTGGCATAGTCGATAGCAACATCGACCCCCATATCATTGAGAACCTCAGCCGCTACTGTATTTAAGGATAATTCCAATCCTTTGCGAATAGTTGTTGGTTTATAACGAAAAGTTCCCGAATAGTTTTGGGGCGACCATTTCTTACTATACGCATCACGGAAGGTTACCGGTTTATCCTCCACACTATAGGCCGCGGTGGCAAAACCACTGTCGATGGCTGCGGCATAAATGATGGGTTTAAATGATGAGCCGGGCTGTCTCTCAGCCTGAATCGCTCGGCTGAAGACGCTCTCATCGTAGTCCCTTCCTCCTACCAGAGCTCTAATGAATCCAGTCTTCACCTCCATAGCGATTAGAGCTCCCTGATCCTCTTTTATCACATTCTGAGCTAGAGCTTGCAGTTCAAGATCGACAGTAGTATAAACTTCAAGCCCCCCCCCATATACCTTTTTGGACCCATATCGATCGAGGATCAGGGAGAGAACATAGGAAGTGAAATAGGGAGCTCGATATTGTTGGGGATTTTCCTCCTCCCTAACAGCATACTCTAGAGGAGTATTAAAGGCATTCTCTCGCTCCTCCTCCGTTATATATCTCTCCTCCACCATTTTCTTGAGAACTACTATCTGTCTTCCCCTCGCCGCCTCAGGATCGACAAAGGGAGAATAATTATGAGGGGATCTGATTATACCAGCTAGCAGTGCGCTCTCTGCTAGATTCAGATCGCTTACGTGTTTGCCGAAATAGAGCTGAGATGCAACCTCGACACCATTGGCTCCATGCCCAAAGAAAATCTCATTTAAATATAACTCCAATATCTCGTCTTTGGTAAGCTTTCGCTCCAATTGGATAGCCAATAGAATATCCTTGATCTTCCTCGACATTATCCTTTCGGGACTGAGGAGGATGTTCTTTGCCAACTGCTGAGTGATAGTACTACCTCCCTGAACCTCTTTTCCTCTCGCTTTTATCGTAATCCATATGGCCCCTATCGTTCTCTTGAGATCGAGACCATAATGGTGATAAAAACGCTTATCCTCGATAGCGATTACCGCGTGCTGAAGATACTTGGGGATATCTTTGAGCTTAATTGGTATCCGGTGCTCCTCGGCATGGAGTTCAGCTAGAACCTCTCCTCGAGAGGAATAGATGATGCTAGTTGCCTCTGGCTCATAGTTGAATATCTCATCAACTTCAGGTAGGTCCTTAGCATATCTGAAGATCACCAAAGCTGAGGCACTAAAAGCGATGATGAGGACAAAGAGGAATATAGCTCCAAATATCAGAAGAACCTTGGTTAGAGATTTCCTCTTCCTATTCTTCTTTATCTCCCGAGCGTTGTTCTTTCTAATTGCCATATATTATTTCTCCTTATGGGGAAGGGTTTAGTTATCACCATTCATATCCCTCAAGCACCCCCTCTTGAGGGGTATATTGTAGTTCTGTTACTATTATACCCATTAAGACGAGGAATGTCAAGAAAAGTTCCCCAGTCGCGATGATTAGCGTGTCAAAAATGACACAGTGATATATCCCAGTCCCATCTAGCGAGATTAAGTAGTTTCATAACTTATTATTCTTAGTTTTTCGCTAGGGAGTTCAAGATATAATTCTCCCTCACCCTATCCCACGAGGGGAGAGGGAACATCCAGATAAGCTTGCTCTCTTTAGTTACCCCTCACCCTATCCCTCTCCCGCAAGGGGAGAGGGGATTCTTGAGACCTGCGATTCCTTTTAGTTCCCCCTCCCTTGACGGGAGGGGTTAGGGGAGGGTGATTTATATGAGTTCAAGATCTAATCTGCTCTCGAACATCTAAGACAGAACAGCTCGAAACTTTTTTGGGAGCTACTTGAAAGCTCACCAACTACTGATATTTTCTCCCTCAAGAGGGGAGATGAGGTTCACAATAATCTTAAAAGAGCAAATTATGTGCCAATATTAATTATCTATCGCTTCTTCTGGTTCTTCTTCGCTCAGCTCCGTAATGCTCCTTCTCCAATATTCGAACAACACCTTCAAGATAGCAGCCGTAGGAACTGCGATCAGAACGCCAAAGATCCCCAACAAACTACCACCAGCCAGAATGGCGAAGATGATAATTAAGGGATGGAGGCTCACTTGTTTACCTAGGATCAAGGGAGATAAGAACCAGCTCTCAATCTGGTTTGCGCCAATGAAGATCAAAACTATCCATACTAAATTCCAGATAGAGAAGGGAGGCGTTAAAGAAGCGATGAGCAGAGCAGGAATAATGGATATAACAGGGCCTAAATAAGGCACTATATTTAGGATCATCGTCAATATACCGATAATGAGAGAGAATTTGACCCCTAATAGGGAAAGACCTAGAGCTACTAAAGAACCCACCATGAAGGAGACTAATAATTGTCCTCGAATGAATCCGCCAAATATCTCATTTACTCTTCTTAAGAATTCAAGGAGATCCTTCTCGTATTTATCGGGGATAAGTTTCAGGATATCCTCTTTTATCTGGGCTATATCTTTGATCATATAGAAGGACAGAATCAAACCAAAGATGAAGGTGGCGAGAAGGTATATCATTCCTCGAATTATAAATACTCCTCCTTGAGTCAAAGCTAGAAGCACGACTCGTCCAGTATTTATGACTTGATTTATTAACTCTCCTAAGCCCTCGGAAAGGCTAAATTTGTCCTCGGCTTCCGTATATATGTCTTGGATCGCTTTAAGCAGATCTTGCAATTGTCTCGGATAATCGGATAGGCTTTCGAGAAAGTTCCTAAGAGGGGGAAAGGTCCTTATAAGTTCGCTCAACTGCACGATTATATAGGGGATAATAGCTATAAATGTTCCCATCACAACGAGCATTATTATATAAGTGCAGAGGATAGCTAGTATTCGGGGGAATCTCCTCTCTTCCAAGAAGGGCACTATAGGGCTAAATATGTAGGTGATGAGCATCGCTAGGATAAACGGAGAGAGAATCCCTCGAATTCTATATAATCCATATAAGATAATTGCTCCTCCACCTATCGCCAGACCCCATTTTATTAATCTCTTTCGTCTAGCCTCGATAATTTCTGGATCTTCTTCCCTTTTCATCTCCATATCCATTCCTCCTCTTGAAGTGGAAAGTGGAAAAGCTTACAGGCCCTCATAGATTCGCCAAGCCTTTTCGATCACCTTCCTCGCCCCTATCGTTAAATCTAAATCGTTTAATTCATCGCGCTCCACCCATTTGGCATCCGAGATATCAGAAGCTGACTTCAATCTCCCAGTTTCATAGCCGGCTAGAAAGCCAATTAAAATATAGTGATATTTCACTCGAGAACTCTCATCGTATATTATATTATCGACTACTTGAACTAACTCAAGGACCTCTATCTCGATTCCGCACTCCTCTTTTGCCTCCCTTTTCAGAGCCTCCCTAACTGTCTCTCCTAGCTCTACCATTCCCCCAGGGATGCTCCACTTCCCTTTACTTGGCTCTTTAGCCCTTTTGATAACCAAGACTCTATTAGCCTCGATGATCACTGCGGCGACAGCCACTATAGGGTGAGCTGGATATTCCCTTTGCAAATTACCACTCCTTGAAAAGCTTTAGTAGATCAGAAGCTTTAACGATGCCGATTGGTTTACCGTTCCCATCGGTTACGATCAAAGCTTCACTCCTATTCGTTAACATGCATTCTAAGGCTTCCTTCACCGAAGTACTAGGACCAACTATAGTGCAGCTTCTGCTCATAACTTCTGCTACCGGCAAGGAAAGAGCCTTAGTGATGAGTTCAGGAGTTATCTTCTTCGCCTTCGTGAACTTACTTACCCGCTTACTTATATAATCATAGAACTCGCTAGTTAGAGAGCGGCTCTTCCCCATTGGCATAGGGATAAAGGGGCGATGTTGAAGAAAGGCCAGATGGCTTCCTAAGATCGATTGACCGGTCTTAGAATCTACGCTGAGCAGATAACGCAGAGAGCTATCGGGAACTTCCTCCTCGCTACTTTCAGGGATAGATGAGAGATAAGTTAAGCGATATAGATCATCCGGGGATAATATTTCCTTGAAATTCGCCTCAGCCTCGATATACCTAGCCAGATCCATATCCTGATCGGCATACTTCAGAGAATATTTCTCCAAAGTATCTATAGCATCTGCCAAGAATACTCCTAAAGCTACGCTTAGATTGAAGAGGAGGCCAGCGACTACTATCGCCGCATCGTCAGATTGCCCTGGTCCCTCCTCATAGCGGATGTAGGTATAGATTATATTATTATCATCTTCCTCTTTAGAATCGACTATTAGACCAATCCTTCTATACTCCTGGATCTTATCTTTATGTTCCTGATGAGCCAGAATATCTCCATCTAATCCCATCTGCTCCATCACTTCGGTATTGACTAGATGGCACTTTCCCCCTCCGATTGGAATCTGATAGATCTCCTCAACTTTTTCCCTCACCTCAATATCATCTCTTAATCCACCTAGATAGATTCCTCTCAATACCTGAGTTGAATCCACTTTGATATTCTTAAGCTCGGGGATTCTTAATAGAGGTTGTCCTTTACTATTAATTAATTCTCGGTTAGAATCTCCTCTCAGGGTTTGTTTGACATATTCCTCTATCTCATCTATGAGCTTCTGCCTTTTAGATTTTATCCGTCTCGGCTCTCTATCCAAGGCCTTCACAACATCATCTATGGTAGTATTGGGAAAGCGACGTTTATGAAATAAGCCACTTCCTTCATGAGCTCTTCCTTCAACTGACTGTATCAGAATTAGAGCTTCTATCTCCTCCGTTGTGCTTAACTTTTCCTTCTCTGCTAGCGAGGTGAAATCCTTCACCAATAGATCATAAGGGGCTACTCCCGCCTTAGTAGTTTCTGACATCCAATCAGCTCTCCTTTCCGTATCCGGTAATATTTCGGATGGGACTTATCATATCGCTCCATCTCAATCCTAATCTGGAGTTACAATTATATTATAGCAAAGCGATATGTTTAAATCAACTTTTAAGAGAACGAATATTTGGAGAGGTGATGAAGATTATAAAGTCTCTACTTTGATACTTATTTTGAGAGCCATGAATTTCCGTAAGGTTTGTATTACCCATACCCTCTATCCAAAAAATCCGCTTGGAAACCGAGTTTTCAGTTTAGCGTCCTCAAAAAATGCGAAACTATAGTTGTTATATTTCGTATAATATGCAAGAAAAACATATTTTAGCGAGGACATCTCGTATAGAATCGCAATCCTACTGATCTCGAGGGACTAGTTTGTTATTAGAAGTCTAATTAACTCTATAATTGGGTATATATATCACAAAATATATCAAGGAAGGTTCATAATCAATAAACACTCGGTTATTAGCACTAAACCTGTTATTTTTAGGAGGCATTTATTATGTTTAAGAAACTAGGTTTGTCGATATTAATCTTCTTCCTTATATCGCCCCTCGTATTGTTTCTAGGAAGCAATATAGCTTATACTGGTGAGCTTGATCCAGCACTTGTGGAAGAGCTTAATAATATCCAGCCGAAAGATAAGATCAGCGTTATAGTTTATATGAGAAGACAAGCGGATCTAAGAGGGATAAAAGGAGATCCTGCTGCTGTTATCAGAACGCTCCAATCCACCTCCAACCTCGACCAGGATGATATCAACACCTATTTGGAAGAGCAACAGAAGTTGGGGAATGTAGAGAAAATCGAAAAATATTGGATCTTCAACGGGCTGGCTGTAACTGCTACTAAGGAGGTAATTGAAGAAATCGGGGTGAGAGCGGATGTAGAATGGGTTTTCAATGATGAGCTTATCTCTATTCCTCCTGAGCCGGATCCTGCTCCTGATGAGATTCGGAGTGGAGCCGAATGGAACATCTCGAAGGTTCGGGCTCCTGAAGTCTGGGATTTAGGATATGATGGTTCGGGAGTGGTAGTAGCTAATATCGATTCTGGGGTAGATTATACTCATCCAGATTTGGCCAGTAAATATCGTGGAGGGAGCAATAGCTGGTATGATGCGGTAAATGGTCAGTCTAATCCTTATGACGATTATGGTCATGGGACGCACACGATGGGGACTATAGTAGGAGGGAATGCTGGTGGGTCGCATATAGGGGTAGCTCCTGGTGCTACCTGGATAGCAGCCAAAGCTTTGAATTCCGATGGGTCCGGCAGTAGCTTAGATATACTTTCATGTATGCAGTGGGTGATGGATCCCGATGGCGATCCTAATACTAGAGATGAACCCAAAGTAGTCAATAACTCCTGGGGAGGTAGTGGATGTAGTACTATATATCAAGCGAGCGTTCAGGCTTGGGTAGCCGCGGGAATCTTTCCTTGCTTCTCCATTGGCAATTCTGGCCCCACTCCAGGAAGCGCTGAACGCCCAGGGAATTACCCGGAGTCTTTCTCCGTTGGAGCAACTGATAGTTCTGATGTGATAGCATCTTTCAGCAGTCGAGGGCCATCTCCATGTAATGGTGAGATCAAGCCCGAGGTTAGCGCTCCCGGAGTTAATATCCTCTCATCGATTCCCGGAGGATATGGTTATAGTGATGGGACCTCTATGGCTGCTCCTCATGTTGCAGGAGGAGTGGCTCTCCTTCTTAGTGCTGATCCCAGCTTGAGCATAGATCAGCTCAAGCAACGTTTACAGGAAGGAGCTGTCGAGCTGGGCTCTCCGGGAGAGGATAATGATTATGGTTGGGGTCGTATCGATCTCTATAATTCACTTCCAGTTCCTCCTCCCTCCCCTCCCACTTTGCTTTCACCAACTAATGGTTCGACAACGAATGACAATACACCAACCTTCGATTGGAGTGATGTGAGCGGAGCAGTTGAGTATCAGCTTCTAGTGGATAACAACAGCAATTTCAGTAGTCCAGAGATAGATATTACTACTTCTTCAAGCACCTATACTCCTACTGATGCCTTAGCTGATGATACCTACTATTGGAAAGTAAGAGCTAAGAATAGCTCTGGGATCTGGGGAGATTATAGCGGAACTTGGTCCTTTACTATTGATACTCCATTACCCAATCCTCCCACTTTGATATCTCCTACTAATGGTTCAACGATATCTGATAATACCCCCGCTTTTGATTGGAGTGATGTGAGCGGAGCAGTTGAGTATCAGCTTCTAGTAGATAATGACAGCAATTTCAGTAGTCCAGAGATAGATATTACTACTTCTTCAAGCACTTATACTCCTACTATTGCGTTAACTGATGGAACTTACTACTGGAAGGTGAAAGCGAAGGATGGCTCACTAAATTGGAGTGATTATAGCGATAGCTGGGACTTCACAATAGATACTAGTAACCCTAACCCTACCCAGTATTGGGCGGTGATCGCGGGAATATCTGTCTATCAATATATAAACAATCTCGAATATTGCGATGATGATGCTCAAGATATCTATAACGCTCTTATCACCAAGGATAATTGGGATGCCAGCAGGATGAAGCTCCTCATCGATTCTGCCGCAAGCAAGTCGGGAATCCAGAACTGGATAAATTGGGCAGGGAGTCAGATGGACTCCAACGATGTATTCCTATTCACCTTCTCAGGACATGGCACAAATGGCACTGATATAGCTCCTATTGATGAAACTGATGGGCTGGATGAATATATCTGCCCCTATGATATGTCTTCTCTCAGTAGCGCGATAAGGGATGACGAGCTGAGCGATTGGTTGGGGGCTTTGCCAACTACGAATATAGCTGTTATTCTCGACACTTGTTATAGCGGCGGTCAGATTAAGATCGGGGACGCTAAAGATAAATTTACTATAAAGACCATTGCTGATTTGAAATCTAGAGTAGGTAAGGATGATGGCTTTGCTAAAGATCTAGATGACCTTCTAGGCTCGGTGGCTATCACCGCTTGCGATGATGATGAGTATTCCTATGAAAGTAGTGGACTTGGGAACGGGGTCTTCTGCTACTATGTAATTGAGGGATTAGAAGGGGAGGCTGATTCTAACAGCGATAATCAGATTAGTGTTGAGGAAGTTTTCGATTATGCGGATCCTTTAACTAGGGCTTACGCGCCTCAGAATCCCCAGATCTCTGATCGATACCCCGGAGAATTGGTCATCTCTATTGGAGGTGGAGGTGTAAGCGATGCAATCGCTCGCGTGGAGATAGATCACACTTGGAGAGGGGATTTAGTCGTCAAGGTAGGAGTTGGTGATCCAGCTAGTCCTGATTGGGTGACAATCGTCTCCGATCGCGAAGGAGGATCTGCTGATAATATCTATACCGATGTCGATATCTTAGGTGGTTTAGCATACTTACCTCCTAGCCTTGCTAATCGCTGGTTCCTAGAGGTCTCCGATGAGGCATATCAGGATACAGGAACTATTCAAACTTTCAGGATAGAATATGAAGGTCAGGCTTATATTTCCGATGATCCACCAGTTCCGATAGAAGATTATCAAACCTCGTATGCTTACATTCCTTCCGCGCAATATAGTTGGTATTTTGGACAGGGATATGGAGCGCCTGGCTGGCAAACTTATGTGATGATGGTTAATCCCCACGCCTATGTAGTGAACTACAACGCTACCTTCTACAAGGAGGGAGGAGGGACAGCAACTGACTCTGGAATTATCAATCCCTATGCTCGAAAGACGATACCTGCTCATCTCCTCCCTGGCTTGGGAGATGCCTTCTGTGCCAAGATAGAGACGAGTGGGCCGATAGTAGCCGAGCAACCGATGTATTGGAATTGGAGTGGGGGATTCCCTCAAGGAGGACACACTACCATCGGAGCACCTGAGTTATCAGATACCTGGTATTTTGGAGCAGGATTTGCAGGAACAGGTTGGCAGACTTACCTAATGATGTCTAATCCTCATAACTATTCAGTGAGCTACACCGCTACCTTCTACAAGGAAGGAGGAGGAACAGCAACTGACGCTGGGACCATCAATCCCTATTCTCGAAAGACGATACCTGCTCATCTCCTCCCCGAATTGGTAGGTTATCCCTTCTCGGCGAAGATAGAGACGAGTGCGCCGATAGTAGCGGAGAGACCAATGTATTGGAACTGGAGTGGGGGCTTCCCACAAGGAGGACATACCACTATAGGAGCACCTGAATTATCACAAACTTGGTATTTTGGACAGGGATTTGGAAAGAGTGGCTGGCAGACTTATGTGATGATGGTTAATCCCCACGATTATGAAGTGACCTATGATGCTTACTTCTACAAGGAGGGAGGAGGAACAGTAGAAGATCATGGAACTATCGCTCCCAATGCTCGAAAGACGATACCTGCTCATCTCCTCCCTGGCTTGGGAGATGCCTTCTGTGCCAAGATAGAGACGAGTGGGCCGATAGTAGCCGAGCAACCGATGTATTGGAATTGGAGTGGGGGATTCCCCCAAGGAGGACATACCACCATCGGAGCACCTGAGTTATCAGATACCTGGTATTTTGGACAGGGCTATGGAGGGAGTGGCTGGCAAACCTATGTGATGATGACTAATCCCCATAGCTATGCAGTGAACTACACTGCTTACTTCTACAAGGAGGGAGGAGGGACAGTAACTGACTCTGGGACCATCAATCCCAATGCTCGAAAGACGATACCTGCTCATCTCCTCCCTGGCTTGGGAGATGCCTTCTGTGCCAAGATAGAGACGAGTGGGCCGATAGTAGCCGAGCAACCGATGTATTGGAATTGGAGTGGGGGATTCCC
>CAZSTA010000009.1:0-21364 GCA_964609495.1 uncultured bacterium
TAGGAAAGGGGCGACCCGGTTGGCATATCGAATGCTCAGCGATGAGTATGAAATATCTAGGGGAGACCTTTGATATTCATACTGGAGCAGTTGATAATATCTTCCCTCACCATGAGAATGAGATCGCTCAAAGCGAGGGAGCAACGGGTAAGACCTTCGTCAGATATTGGATTCACTGCGATCATCTCATCGTTGAGGGAGAGAAGATGTCCAAATCGAAGGGTAACTTCTTCACTCTGAGAGATCTCCTGAATAAAGGATACGATCCGGATGCGTTGAGGTATCTCCTCCTCTCCGTTCATTATCGAAGTAAGCTGAACTTCACGGAGGAGGGAGTAAATCAAGCGGCGCAAACTGTTGAGCGCTTACGAGAGTTTATGCTCAGACTCCAAGAAGCCAAGGTTGATGAGGGGAAATATAACGATTTACATCAGAGGATTGAGGCGGCTAGAGTGGAGTTCGAGTCTGCTATGGATGACGATCTCAATATCTCACGCGCTTTAGGAGCTATCTTCCAATTGGTGAGAGATATAAACATCGCTCTTGATAGGGGACATATAAAGAAGGGGGATGTGGATGAGACTATCGCTTTGATGAGGAAATTCGATACAGTTCTGGGAGTAATCGAGCGAGAGGAGGAGGTGCTTGAGGAGGAGATAGAACGACTTATCGCTAAGAGGGAAGAAGCCCGAGCAAATAAGGATTACGCCGAGGCGGATAGGATCAGAGATTATCTGGCTGAGAGAGGAGTAATCCTACGGGATACTAAGGATGGAGTGAGGTGGAGGAGAAAGGGTAAGTCCTCTACCTCTTAGATTATGATTTCGGTAATGCAAGCCTTGTGAACCTATTTTATTCGAGAAGCCAGTTAAAAGGTATGAGAGGTTTTTCTGGTCTTCTTAGAGAGGAGGGAATATGATAATAGGGGAAAAGGTCAATATAAGAGCTGTTGAGAGGGATGATCTACCGAGATATGTCAGATGGTTAAACGATCCAGAGGTGAGGGAAAACCTAGCGATGTTCTACCCGATGTCTCTAGCGGAGGAGGAGAAGTGGTTCGAAGATAAGATCCTTAAAAGAGATGAAAATAACAAAACTTTCGCTATAGAAACTAAGGATGGAGTTCATATCGGAGGGACAGGACTTGACAGTATCAATTGGAAGGATAGGAATGCTGAGTTCGGGATATTCATCGGGGAGAAGGACTATTGGAATAAGGGATACGGAACTGATGCGACTAAGACTATAGTGAAATTCGCTTTTGAGGAGATGAACCTGGCTAGAGTATATCTTCGAGTCTATGATGATAATCCCAGAGCTATTCGCGTCTATGAGAAAGCAGGATTCGAGAGGGAGGGAGTCCTGAAAAAACATATCTTCCGTAAAGGTCGCTATTCCGATGTGATCATTATGGGGATATTAAATCCCAGTATCAAATTCTAATAATATAAGGAGGCTACCGATGAAGAGAGTTATCTCAAGTATGCTAGTTGTTATGTTGATATTAAGTTCGGGAGCTATCTTAGCTCAGGCGGAGAAACAGAATAAGCTTTTTGTCTATAACTCTACTTATGATCTACTTAAAGGCGATATATGGGAGTATATAACCACCTCTGAGGTCAAGATCGATCTAAATTCCTATCCCCAAGATTATATTATCATTGGAGTAGGGACCACTGATCAGCACTATCGAGTGGGAGAGTTAATCGTTGCGGGAACTGTGGAAGACCTTAAATTCCTCTGGGCTGACCCGAATTATCCTCACAAACTAAAGAGCTTGGATAAGGGGGAATTTCCCTATCTCCAAATAGCAGTCTGTGCCCCAGGTAAGGTCTTGAAACTGCCCCTTAGGGAGGTGGTCGATCTACACAGATATCTAGCTGATAGGCTGGAGGGAATGAATATAAAGCTGGCGGCGATCGAGATCAGGGGGGATTTCTCTCGAGTGGATTATACTATCGCCTATAATCTTCCTAAGAGTGGCTTGGATCTGAGCGGAGGGCACGTCGGTGATGAATATTTCCGTTCTTTCAGCGAGGATCAGGTTGGAGAGTGGATGATGAGGGGAACTTACTCCCAAGGTCACGAGCTACAATTGATAAACTCGACTCCGGGCAAACCTTTGCATATCCATGGCTACAATCATCAAAAGATGCAGGGAGGACATATCGGATATGCCGAGGTGAAGAGAGCTACCGCGATGATCTATGTTATAGATGAATACGAGCTATTCGAGAGCGATCTGAGCATCGAAGGGGTTGAGATTGAGGAGGGGATGATCACTGTTCAAGCGGTTAATAGGGGTTGGATGATGGTAAAGAACGCAGTGGTAGAGATAAATTTAGCAAATGGTAAAGCCTTAAGCACCGCTTTAGCGAATATGAGACCTTTCTCAGAGTTAGAGGTCAAGTTCGAGGTGAGCGAAGGGATGCCAGAGGTAGTATCAGTTAGAATCGATCCGAGAAATGATATTCTGGAGTTGAGGGAGGATAATAACGTCTTTGTAGTCCATTGAGGGCGGGTTCAAAAGTAACTCTCCCCTTAGCTAGGTTATCCCTTAAGGCTTAGGGGAGAGATTACATCTGTTGAGAAAGCAGTTTGAGATGATATCTGGGATTATATAATTTCCCCTCTTTTTATCCCTCTCTTCCTTGAAAGGAACTGCTTATGTTTGAATTACAAACCGAAAGATTGAGATTAATACCTCTAAATTCTGAGAATTTGAAGTTATATCTTGAAGATCCAAAGAAATTGGAGAAAAAACTAGGATTAAAAATTACCAACGTGGCACTTGAAGGACATATCAAAGAGGCTGTAAAAGAAATGTTTGAAAGTGTTATTAAAGACGAAGAAAATTATCTTTGGTATACCAATTGGCAAATAGTATTAAAGAAAGAGAATCGTATTATAGGTGGCTTCTGTTTCAAGGACTATCCTAATGAAAATGGTGAAGTAGAGATTGGTTATGGGATACAACCTGCATATCAAGGGAAAGGTTATATGACTGAGGCTTTAAGAGAAATGGTCAAATGGGCTTTCAAACAACCCCGAATTTTAGCTGTAATAGCTGAGACAGATAAAGCAAACATCCCATCTCACAAGGTACTAGAAAAAGTAGGGATGGTAAAATGTAGAGAAACTGAGCAAAATTTTTGGTGGAAACTTTCGCGACATCAAGTAAACCTTTAATATTTAACAAAATATAGATTTTTCTGACAGTCTTTTCTATATCTTTTGATGCTAAATTGAGGAGGAATATCCAAATTGGAATACCGTAACTATGATCCTAAAAGGGATAAGGACGCTGTCCATCGCATCTGGCGTGAGACTGGCTGGCTCGAGAAGGATAAGGAGGAGGTGATGGATCTCTTCGTCGAGTATAGCCGCGCGCTCGTCAGCGATATCAACGGCGAAGCGGAATGTTTAATCCTTACTACGCCTGGCACCATCCGCTACCTCGATGGAGAGCTTTCTTTTTCCTGTGTCACTGGCGTTACCACTAGCAGAATTGCCCGCAAGCAGGGATTAGCGAGACGGCTGACCGCAATGACAGTGGCTAACGACGCCGCTGAAGGCGCGTTGGTCTCTGGTCTGGGGATGTTCGAGCAGGGATACTATAATCGGCTTGGTTTCGGCACCGGAGGATATGAGCATTGGATTGCCTTTGACCCAGCACGGCTCAGCGTCAAGATAAAAGCTCGGATGCCGCGCCGCATCACCGCTGACGACTGGGAGATGGTGCATGCCTCACGGCTTACCCGCGCTCGCGGTCACGGCTCCTGTAATCTTAATCCGCCCGAGATTACAAAGGCGGAAATGATCGGGGATGAGAATGGCTTCGGCCTCGGTTACTGTGATGGCCCCAACGGCGAACTCACTCATCACTTCTGGTGCAATGTGAAGAGCGTGGAAAGCGGTCCCTACAACGTGGAGTGGATGGCCTTTCAGACCTCAGAGCAGTTCCTGGAACTGATGGCACTCCTCAAAAGTCTGGGCGACCAGGTGCGGTTGGTGAAGATGCGCGAACCTCAAGGGATCCAGCTTCAAGACCTGATTGAGCAACCGTTCAAGCAGCGCCAGGTGAGCGAGAAGTCCAAGTTCGAGAGCGATATGCACGCCGCGGCTTACTGGCAGATGCGAATATGCGACCTGCTAGGATGTATGGAGCGAACTCACCTTCGAGGGGAGGAAGTTCGTTTCAACCTAAAGCTCGTTGATCCTATTGAGACCTCCCTTGATGAGGAAGCACCATGGCACGGCATAACTGGTGATTATGTAGTCACCCTAGGACCTTCTTCGGGAGCTGAGCTAGGCACGGACAAGTCTCTGCCTACGCTAAAAGCCTCGGTGGGCACCTTCACCCGAATGTGGCTCGGAGTGCGTCCGGCGACTGGTCTGGCTATAACCGATGAGCTCTCCGGACCGCAGGAGCTTCTGAAAAAACTAGATTGGACACTGCGTCTTCCCGATCCTAGACCAGACTGGAACTTTTGAGGTTGACTTTATTGCAATAGGAGGTTGATAGGATTATCGATCAGCATAATTAGGATAAACTCAAGCTAATCATTTAAGACCTCATCCCAACTAATCCCCCTTCGAGAAGAGGTGAGAGGTTAGGATGAGGTCTTATGGAAAGGAAAAATCTAAAATTATCGATGAGTTCAATATTGATCAAAGATGGGTTAATTATCACTATGAATCCCCAACAAGAGGTGATAAATGGTGATATCTACATAGAGGAGGGGAGAATAGCTGAGATAGGAAAGATCGAGCAGGAAGGGGAGGAGATAATCGATGCTGAGGGCAAGGTTATTATGCCCGGCTTTGTCCAGACCCATATTCATCTATGCCAAACACTCTTCCGAGGGCTAGGAGATGATCTGGAGCTATTGGAGTGGCTGAGGCAGGTTATATGGCCCTTGGAGGCGGCCCATGATGAGGAGACCATATATTGGTCCGCTATGCTCAGCGCCGCCGAGCTGATCCGGGGAGGAACTACCTGTGTTCAGACTATGGAGACAGTCCATCATACGGAGAGTGCTTTTGAAGCTGTAGCGGAGAGCGGCCTGCGCGCGGTTATGGGAAAGGCGATGATGGATGAAGGAGAAGGTCTCCCTGTCGCTCTTAGGGAGAATACCGAGGAATCTATAGAAGCTAGCGTAGAGCTACTAGAAAAGTGGCATAAGAGGGAAGGACGTATCCGCTACGCTTTTGCTCCTCGTTTTGTTCTTTCCTGTTCGGAGAGGTTGCTATGTGAGGTGAGGGATCTAGCGGAGGAATATCGAGTAGGAGTGCATACTCATTGCTCCGAGAATCCAAAGGAGACACAGTTAGTTAGGGAGAAGAGGGGATTCGATAATTTAATCTATTTTCATCATCTAGGGTTGACTGGAGAGAGGTTGAGGCTGGCTCATTGTGTATGGCTTACCGAGGAGGAGATGGATATAGCTGGCAAGACCAAAGTTAAGATATTGCATTGTCCAACAGCCAACTTGAAGCTGGGATCGGGAATAGCTCGGGTTCCAGAGATGATGGAGAGAGGTATAAATGTATCTTTGGGAGCGGATGGAGCACCCTGTAATAATAACCTCGATATGCTTCGAGAGGTGCGGCAAGCGGCTTTGATCCAGAGATTGAACAATTCCGCTATTCCCGCGATCGAATTGCTTCGTATGGCGACTTTAGGAGGGGCGGAAGCGCTCCTGTGGGAAGATGAGATCGGGAGTATAGAGAGGAATAAGAAGGCGGATATAATTATCCTCGATATGAATAAAGTTCACTCCTCGCCCTGGTGGGAGGGGAACTTAATATCAAACTTGGTATATGCTAGCTCTAGTTCGGATGTGGAAACGGTTATAATAGATGGTCGAATCGTTATGCGCGATAGAGAGCTTCTTACCATAGATGAGGAAAGGGTAATTGCGGAGTCTCGTAAAGCTATCCGTAAGCTCTTAAAGAAAGCCAATATTTGAGTTAGGAGATCAGCTTCTGGAGCTCTGAAAGTTTGAGTTCCCCTATAAATTTCTTATCTTTATCTTGGTAGCTCTTGAAGTTTCCGTGAATTTATGTTATTATTATGCTAACTTTCGATTAAGGGCGAGAGTTCACCTTTAGGGATTTCGATGTTTAAGGAGGTGGTAGGTAGGAGAATAGTAAAGATCGTCGTTTTCAGGATCAAATTTCCCAAGAGATTAACAAGGAGGTAAAAAGATGAAAAAGTTGGTAATAATTGGTATGTCTGTAATGCTTCTGATTGGCTTTAGTATCACAGCAGTTGCTGCTGAGGAATTAAAGATCGCCATTATGAGCGATATACAGGCCGATGAGCCCTGGCCTAATGTGATGAGGGAGATCTTCGCTGAGTTCGGGAAGCTATATCCCGATCTCAAAGTCGATATCGAGACTGTAGTCTGGGATCAGATAGATACTAAGCTGATGATGACAGTGAAGGCCGGAAATCCTCCGGATTTGAGCTGGTTCAGTGGACAGAAACTGAAAGCCCAGCTCAACGCCGGAAGCCTAATGCCCCTGGATGATCTTATGGCCAGAGATATGACTGAGGAAGAGATTAACGACTTCGCTTCGGTCGACCGAGATACCTGCACCTCAGTTCTGGATGGAAAGAGGTATGGTTTTCTGACTTCCGTTCACAGCCGCTTGCTCTGGTATAGAAAGGACTTGATCCCTGAACCGCCAAAAACTTGGGACGATTTAGTCGAGATCGCGCAGAAGATCAATGACCCAGAGAATAAGTTCTGGGGATATGTGTTCTATGCGGGGCGACACTACCGCACCGCGGAGGAGGATCTCTCCCCTTACGTCTGGTCGAACGGAGGAAGATACTCCGATGAGACCGGAAGAGCCGCTTATAACACTCCTGAAGTAGCGGAGGCGATCCAACTTCTATCCGATATGGTGAATAAATATAAGGTATCTCCGCCTGGGGTAGTTAGCATGGAGGTAAGCGATATCTGGGATTCCTTCCTAGCTGGAAACTATGGTATGTATATTGCTGGAACTTATCAGTTAAGCTCGGCTAAAGAATCCGAGCTATGGAAGGAGGACAAGATCGGAGTAGCTCTGAATCCTTCTCCTAAGGGTGATACCCCTCGTAACTTCGCCAATGGTTGGGCGCTAGGTATCCCCAATGGAGCTAAGAATCCCGAGGCCGCGTGGAAGTTCCTTCAATTCTTCACTAGCCCCGAGATCCAAGTTAAGCATGCCATAGTGGAGGGAGGAATGCCCATTAGGAGATCAGCTTGGACAGATGAGGTTTTCCAAAATCCAGTCCATCAGAAGTTTATCGAGAACATAGATAAGGCTGGTCATCCTATGGATCCGCTGATCTACTATGGAGAGTGTCTCGATAGCATCGCCATCGCCTTCCAGGATTACCTCCTCCATCCCGATAAGGATCTGACGGAGCTCTTGGATGATGCGGCTAAGAAGTTCAATAAGAGATACTATGGAGATTAGGTAGCTTCTCGTTTTTAAATCAGGAGGGCTTGGGGATGATTTGATATTCCGAATCATCCCCTAGCCCTCGTCTCAGGAGTGAGAAGATGAAAATTTTCAGAGGCAAGATCACCCCTTATCTTTATATCCTTCCCGCGATGATAGTTGTGTTCTCCTTAACCGTCTATCCTACTATCTACTCCTTTAAGTTGAGCCTAAGCCGAATGGTTATGGGGACTGGGGAATTTGTATTCACGGGTTTCGATAACTTCGCCGAATTATTCACCAATCCCGATTTTTGGGAAAGTTTAAAAACTTCCTTTATCTTCGTTGGCTCTTATGTTATAGTAACCGTAACGTTGGGGTTGATTCTAGCCCTATTATTTAATCAGAGGACACGTTTCAGCGTTGTCTATATGACCTTGATTTTCATCCCCTGGGTTATCTCCAACGTCGTGGCTGGGATAACTTGGCGTTGGCTCTTCAACGAGCAGGCGGGGATATTAGAAGGAATAGCTAAATCTTTAGGTATCTCGAAGATCGGGATGTTAGCTGATCCTAGAGGGGCGATGGCGGTTTTAGTTATGACCAGTGTATGGAGAGCCTTAGCCTTCACTATGCTCCTGTTATTGGCTGGGCTCCAGGGAATTTCTTCCGAGATCCTAGAATGCGCTCTAATCGATGGATGCACTAAGTGGAAACGTTTCACCGCCATTATCTTCCCTTTGCTTAAACCCACTTTGTTAGTTGTTATCCTGCTCCTGACCATCGGAGGGATGAGTTCTGTGGACATATTCTTAACTATAACCGGGGGAGGTCCTTTGAGATCAACAGAGGTGCTCAGCCTTTATATGTATAGAGAGGGATTCCAATTCTTCCATCTGGAATTCGGGGCGGCGATCTCGGTGCTTCTATTTTTCGTTAATATGACGCTAGCTCTGGCCTACATCCGGATATTGAGATCAAAGGTGGTTTACTGATGAAGATATTATCTCCTAAGACTGCAAGAAAGACCGGGTATGTCTTTAAGCATCTGATCTTGATAATCATCTCCTTCTGTATGATATTTCCTGTTCTGTGGACAATCTCCACCTCCCTTAAGACTCAGGATGAGATGTTTCGTTATCCGCCCGTCTGGATTCCAAAGACTGTCCAGTGGAAGAATTATGTAGATGTGATCAGAACCCAAAGGTTGCCCAGATATATGCTCAACAGCTTGATCGTATCTGGCGGGTCAGTGATCGTCACTATTATCATCGGCAGTCTGGCAGGATATGGTTTCTCTCGTTTTAGCTTTAAGGGGCAATATACTTTACTATTTCTCATTCTAGCTACGATGATGATCCCGGGGTTGACAAATATGATCCCCCTCTACTCCATTATGACCTCTCTCAAGTTGCTCGATACCTATGCAGTTCTGATCATCATCTATGTAGCTTGGATGACCCCCTTCACCGTATGGATAATGAAGAGCTTCTTCGACTCCATACCGAAGGATTTGGAGGACGCGGCTTTGATAGATGGCTGCAATAGAATTCAGTTGTTGATGCGGATAGTAGTGCCAATAGCTAAGCCAGGATTGGTAGCGGCTGTGGTGCTTAACTTCGTCAACGGTTGGAATGAATTCCTAACCGCTTTGATATTTACCTCCTCCAATGAAATGAGGACAGTTTCCGTAGGTATCTATAATTTCCTGGGCTTCTATCGGAACTCCTATGGACCATTAGCCGCCGCATCTATTTTGGTGATAATTCCGGTAGTTACCCTTTTCCTGATCTTAAGGGAGAGGTTTATGAAGGGAATGATCGAGGGGGCGATAAAGGGTTAATACCGAGTATATCTTATAAAGAAGTATTTGACTTGGATTGTCGTTCGGTGGATAGGGGAGTCGAAGCAGGTTTTGTAATTGACAATATTAAAAGGGAAAGGAGAGCAAATATGAAGACAAAACTTCTGGTAGTAACTGTTTTAACATCTTTAATGGTTCTTTGTTCAATCTCGACGGGGGGAGCTTCCCCCTCGGTAAGTGGTCCGACAGGCCTTGTTCATATGCCCGAGGCTGATGTTGTTGACGGGGGAGATATCAATTTAGCCGGGCATGTTCTACTGGGTGATAATACAGAATTGAGTCTAAAAGCTAACTATGGACTAATCGATGATCTCGAAGCGGGATTAAGGCTCGATTTAGGCGATGAGACCAATTTTACTCTATATGGAAAGTATAAGGTCTTAAAGAAGACTGTTGAGCAACCATTCTCCATAGCTGTCGGTGGTGGATACACCTTTGCTGATGTCTCAGTCTTAAATCTATATGGAGTGGGTTCTTACTATCTCGATGGAAATCCTCACCCTCTAGTTTTGAGCGGATCTCTTTACTGGGAAAGACGCTCTTGGGAAGCTGCTAGCGATTCGGATGTGGCTGTAGTCCTTGGAGCAGATTACATGGCCACTCCTCAACTGGATGTTGTAGGTGAGTTGTGGATCGCAGAGGCAGATCAGCTTAATGCGGGAATACGTTATTATATAAGTGATACTATATCTGTCGATGCCTTCCTCACCAGTTCACCTATATTAGACAATATCCATATAGTTGTAGGAGGAAGCACTTACCTATAATTATCCTCTCATTATGCCTTGAACTCACCTTAAATCACCCTCCCCATCGAGGGAGGGGGAAAATCAAGAGAGCAGTCTTATCTCAATGTTCCCTCTCCCCTCGTGGGAGAGGGCCAGGGTGAGGGGGAATTATAACTCGATCTGAAATCATTTTGATCCTCAATTTATATGCATCCCTTAATCGAAGGAGAATTGATATTGTGAAACTATGTATATGTTCCAAGATCCTTCAGGATAAATCTCTCGAAGATGCGGTAAGGATATCTGCTGAGATAGGATATAACGGTATCGAACTATTCGGCCTACCTAATCATTTACCAGTTGATATCGATTTGAATCGAGTCAAAGATCTAAGGAAGCTAGGTGATGATTTGGGGATGAAGGTCGTTACCCTAGCAACTTATGTCGGCGGTTATAGTCAACTAGGAGATGAGGAGTGCGCCCGCCAATTGGACGATTTCAAGCGATATGTCCAGATAGGTCATATCTTAAACTGTGATCTGATAAGACAGGGTCCCGGTGGTCCAACTCCAGATAAGGCTAGAGAGGATCATTGGCAGAGGAGCGCTTATTGGCTACAAAAGGCGGCGGATTATGGATTGGCTAATGAGGTTAATATCGTGTTGGAAAATAATTTCGTGTTAGTCGCCACTGTCGATTCCACTCTGAAGCTGATTCATCTCATAGACCGTCCTAACGTGGGGATCAACTACGATCCGGGGAATATCTATCGGGCAAGCGAGCAATATGGAGTGGAGGCGGTCAGGCGTTTTGGTGAATTGATCTTTAATGTGCAGATAAAAGATGCAGATAAGACCGATGGTGATAATTGGAAGCTTCTGCTGGGAGAGGGCAAGGTTGATTATCTCTCTATCTTCAAGGCTTTGAAGAGGATGGAATACAAGGGTTACTATTCCGCCGAATCTCATAAAGAGCCGACCGAGGGGCTGGATACTGTCGGAATAGCTCGTCATGAATATCAGAAGATAAAAGAGCTTTTGGAGAAGGCTGAAGAAGAATATGATGTCTAACAGCGATATAGCTAGTATATTTGAGGAGATAGCGGATATCCTCGATATAAAGGGGGAAAGTTCCTTTAGGACTCGCTCCTATCGGAAGGTAGCCCAAGTGCTTGTAAATCTAACGGAAGATGTAGGAGAGATATACGAGCGAGGCGGATTGGAGAATATTCCTGGGATAGGCAAGAGTTCCGCCTCCAAGATCGAGGAGCTGTTGAAGACTGGAAGATTGAGATTTTATGAGGAATTGAAATCACAGCTTCCCTCTGGATTATTGGACTTCCTAAAGATCCCGGAGGTGGGCCCAAAGACCGTTAAGTTGATATATGATAATTTAGGGATAGAAACCTTAGACGAGCTAGAGAAGGCGGCTAGTCTGCATCGGTTGAGGGAACTTCCGCGAATGGGGGCGAAAAGCGAGGAGGTTATACTGAAGGGGATAGAGCTTCTGCGAAGTAGAGGCGGAAGGATTCTGTTAGGTGTCGCTCTCCCCATAGCCAGAGATATCGAGGGTGTAATCTCTCCTTATGTGGATAGATCGATCTCGGCTGGTAGCTTGAGGAGGATGAAGGAGACCATCGGCGATATAGATATTTTAGCCTCGACAGATGATCCAGATGAAGTTATGCGAGTATTTACCGAGATGGATTCGGTCGAGGATATCGTGGCTAAGGGGGATACTAAATCGAGCGTGATCTTAAAGAAGAACGATCTCCAAGTCGATCTTAGAGTGGTGAAATCGAATAGCTTTGGAGCAGCTTTACAATACTTCACTGGCTCGAAGGAACATAACATTAAGTTGAGAACTTTAGCTCTGAAGAAGGGATTGACGATCAACGAGTATGGGGTATTCAAGGTTGATAGCAAGGAGAAAGTAGCGGGGAAAAGTGAGGAGGAGGTTTATTCTTCCCTTGGGTTGCCCTACATCCCTCCGGAGTTAAGAGAGGATAGGGGAGAGATAGAGGCAGCGTTAAATGGTGAATTACCGGAATTAATAGAGCTTGATGATATCAAAGGGGATTTGCATGCTCATTCTGATTGGAGCGATGGTGTGAATTCCCTGGAGGAGATGATCGAGGCGGCTAAGAAGAGGGGCTACGAGTATTTAGCTATCTCCGATCATTCCAAATCTCTGAAGATAGCCAATGGGTTGGATGAGAAGAGGCTGAGCGAACAGATGGAGATTATAAGAGGGTTGAATGAGGAATCGGAGGGTTTTAAACTCCTAACCGCTACCGAAGTCGATATCCTAGCCGATGGCAATCTGGATCTAGCGGATGAGATATTGAGTCAATTGGATGTAGTTATAGCCTCGGTGCATAGCAACTTCAAGCAGGATAAGAAGACTATGACCAGCCGAATGATCAAAGCGATGGAAAATGAAAATGTGGATATAATAGGTCATCCCACTGGTCGATTGCTGGGGAAAAGAGCACCCTACGAGGTTGATATGGAAAGGTTAATAAATGCCGCCGGGGAGACAGGAACTTGTTTGGAGATAAATGCCTATCCTGATAGATTGGACCTTAATGATATGCACTCCCGAATGGCTAAGGAGAAGGGAGTTATGTTAGCCATAAGCACCGATTCTCATAGGACGTCAGAATTAGCCTTAATCGAGTTCGGAGTAGCTACCGCCAGGCGAGGATGGTTGGAGAAGAAGGATGTGTTAAATACTCTTAGTTTAGAGCCACTACTCAAGAAACTAGAGAGATAATAAATACTTTCCGCCTCCTCCCGAAGAGAGAGCGTGCTTATAGTCCACATCCTTTAGGAGCCACTCATCCTCATCGATCTTAACCGAGATCACCTTATAGGGAATCTCAAATTCTAAAGTTTCCTCCCTCTCATCGATCATAATCTTAGGATATCGCACTATTCCCAGCTCATGCTCTACGCTGATATCGATTGGCATCTTAAAGACCTTGCCCTCCTGAATCTGGACTATGTCGATCGAGACCTTATAGCTTCCCTCCTCCTGAGAAGTTTGATGGAACGAGACCTCATAGTGAGGATATCCACTCCGATTATACCACTCCTCGAAAAACCATTTCAGATCCCCTTCCTTGTAATGCTTCTCCATAATCACTCTGAAATCATCGAAATCGGCTTGCTTCCCCTGATAAGTAGAGAATATATCCTTCGTCCCCGCGAAGAATTCTTCATCTCCTAGAACATAGCGGAGCATATTTATCACCATAGCGCCTTTGGCGAAGACGATTTCCCCATAGGCAGGGGTATTATATACTTCGGGTGAGGAAATGGGAGCATCCTTCTGATGAGCGATATCAGCTTTATAGATCTGGGAATAGGAATTGGTGTATTTCTTTAAAATCTCTTTCCCAGCTATATATTCTGCGAATAAGGTATCTGTATATTGAGCCATTCCCTCCGCCAGAACATTGGGGAAAGCTACACTATAAAAATTCCATTGGTGTGAGATCTCATCCGCTATCACCAGTGGCCCTTGAGAAGCTTCTAGGATGCTCATATCCTCGAAGTCATAGCTGATATCTCCCGTGAAGTATTCGGTTGAGAGCAGAATTAGAGTGGGCAAACTTACCCCTGCTATTCCCTTCTCTGGCAATACGTGGGCAATCGCTAACTTCTCGAAGGCGAAGGGCCCGAAGATATCCTCATAGAAAGTTACCACATCTTCTGCTACCTTCAATCTCTGCTTCGCTATGCTTGCCTCCCCTGGATAGGCATAGATATCGATAGGAGTACCAGAGGGAGTAACCGCTCGGAATCTCTCATATTTAGCTATAGCGAAGCCGAAGGGAAGGGAACGAGGAATAGATATTCCTGTTATCCAGTGGTAAGTGGTGAGCCCTCTTTCCTCATCTTCGACTATACCAACTAGTTTCCCCGCGCTTACTGCGACATATCCAGCAGGAACGGTTATTCTTATATCTCCAGTGGCATCATTCATCTCATCTACAGGATAATATGTAATATGGGAGCTATAGGCCGAGTCCTCCCTGATCTGACCAAAGATGTTATATCCTGGGACAGGGGTTTTTTCTAGAAAAAGGATATAATCGTCCTGGTGGTAGCTCATTTCTAGCTCTATCTCTTCCTCTTTAGAGAGAGAAGAATCTAGCTCGATAGTCAGCTTCTTTACATCTCCCCCAAGATCATCCAAGGTGAAGTTTAACTCTTTATCTCCTCCCTTGATCCGATCTATATCTAGATCGGATATTAAAAATTTGAGGATCTTCAGATCATCTTTTTTGCTCAGGACCTTAAAATTATCCCTAGCAACTAAGCTATGAGCAGGAGGATCGATATTAAGGGATAAAGAATGATGGATGATCTTGGCATATTTGCTAGGGGTGAGGAGAAGTTCCTCTTCCTCTGATTCAGCAAGGCATATCGCTCCTATACTCATAATAGCTATTATAACCAGAGATTTTATAATGTGATTCTTCAACTTCATCATATTATCCCCTCCTTATAAGAAATTAACTTGAAGACGCCTGACATTCTGGCTCTGGGTCTTCGGACGATTCTCTATAACAGTTTTTTGGCGATGAAAAGCAATGACTGACCGATTGGGGGGCCAGTTATCTTCTCAAAAAAACGGAAGAGAGGCATCAGTCTGTTGTAAAGCAACAACTGATCAGTTGGTAGAATATTTCTGTGTAATATCTTTCCATTTAAGAACCATCCAAACATACCGAAGAAATTCATATAAGCATCTTTCTCAATTATAAATCCCTTTACCTCTAATCGCTCGCTCAGTTCTCCCCTTGAATATCGCCGATAATGGTCAAGTCCCATATCCAATGTTCCATAAAGCATTCTTAAAGCTGGCACAAAAAGAATAAGCCTTCCCTCGGGTTGAAGTATTTCGTGCATATTCTCTAAAGCTAGATCATCATCCTTTATATGCTCAAGAACATTTAGACAGACGATCGTATCTATACTTAACTCCCCGAGCTTAACGATCTCTCTATCCTGTATATCAAAATGGAAGGCTTGAACTTTACCAGGAGGAAATCTATCCTTTATCGTTTTAATATGTCTCTCAGAGATATCTATAGCGATGAGTTCTTCACAGTGATCGAGCAAGTGATAAGTGAGATTCCCGCTTCCACATCCCATCTCCAGAACTCTCTTGCCTAGGTATGGGCGGAAGCTGTCGAATAGCCACTCGTTGAATTTATCCATTTTATTGATGCGACGCAGTGTTTCCTCTCCGATATCCATCTTAATCCATCAACCTATACTTTATTAAAGCGTAAATAGCTCGTAAGCCATCCTTCCAATTTATCTTCTTTCCCTCCGAATATTCCCTCCCCGTATATGATATAGGGACCTCGTATATCCTTAATTTTCTCTTTAGAACTTTAGCGGTGATCTCGGGTTCAAAGTTAAACCTATTGCTCTTTATCTTAATATCTTTGATAACCTCCGTTCGGAAAGCTTTGTAGCAGGTCTCCATATCGCTTAGGATAGTATTAAATAGGATATTTGCTATACCAGTTAGGAGCTTATTTCCCATATAGTGCCAGAACATAAAGCATCTATGGATTCCCAGAAACCTCGAACCATAGACTATATCTGCTTTCCCTTCGATTATGGGTTTTATCAAGATACGATAATCCTCTGGATCATATTCTAAGTCGGCATCCTGAATGATCACGATATCCCCATTAGTATAATTTATTCCCGTTCTTATCGCGGCTCCCTTCCCCTGATTCTTAGAATGATAAACTACTCTAAGATCACTGTTAAATTTCCCATTATCTCTGATATCCTTTATGAGCTCCCTTGTTCCATCAGTAGAACAATCATCGACAATGATTATCTCCTTATCCAATTCGACTGCATCTACTCTATTGATGATCTCCCTTATGGTATTTACTTCATTATATACCGGTATGATAATCGATAATCTCATACTTTATACCTTTTTCTGATAATCCGCTCTAAAATCAATCCAGAAAAGTTCGATGATTTTTAGGGGCAAAAAAACCTCTGTCAGTGATGAAATCTCAACTTTGTTATCTACTGACACTAACTATTATATAAAGTCTTTATCTAAATGTCAAGAGCAAACATAACTAAAAAGCATATAGAATTGTGTTGGGGATAGGTTAATATATAATATTAGAGCATAAATGATTTTTACTCCGAGGGTTTATGAGAGGCAAAGTATATCTCCGAGCGTATCCATTATTAATGGTTGTTGATAATCCTCAAAGCAATGTGTGTAGGGGATGTTTATCCTTAGTTATCACTTTCAGCGGAATTTTATTAGAAATTCTCCTTAAAAATCCCTTAGCCCGAAATTTTACATACTTAGATAAAAAACCCCCGTCCTGAAAAGGACGGGGGTTTTAGGTAACTAGGTTCTATCGCCTTTACGACAATTTAACGACGTTATCCGCTCTTAATCCCTTGGAACCGCTCACGATGTCGAACTCGACTTCCTGATCTTCTTCCAAGGTCCTGAATCCACCATCATCCTGTTGGATAGCAGTGTGGTGAACGAATAGATCTTCTCCCACTTCCTGCTCAATAAAACCATAGCCTTTACTTGCGTTGAACCACTTGACTTTTCCTCTATTTCTCAACTGTCTACCT
The DNA here is from genome assembly GCA_964609495.1 of uncultured bacterium. GTDB lineage: Bacteria > CAZSTA01 > CAZSTA01 > CAZSTA01 > CAZSTA01 > CAZSTA01. The sequence continues at coordinate 16,683 of CAZSTA010000009.1, forward strand.
CCTTTTTAATATATCGAGGTTATTTCCTCGATCGTGCCTTATATGGCTTCATAGCACGGGATATCCTTCGGCCTCCAGGAGGTAGCTTTACAGACCTACTTAAGGTTCTCCAAGCTACTCATAACCTGATTATCTTGAAATAACTGCCAAAGTGAGTACTTAAGCCTTTTCTACAATCTCAAATACCTTTTACGACCACATGCTATCCTGCCTAACTATATTATACCAAAATTTATATTTTTTGTCAAGTTTTTCTATAATTTATTTTCCTCTTATTTTAGATCATCTCTCCTCTCTTATCTATCCCTCTTTTTCTTAAAGATCTCCTCATTTTATATACATCCCTGAAAGGGAGGTTGTAAATGGTAAGCAAAGTCTGATAGAGAGTGGATAAAAGGGAGGTGGTCTTACAAAAGAAGTATTATGTCTCCAATCTTATATGCATTTTTAAGCTCTCTCTCTCAACCTAGGGTTGCTTACCTCGTCGGAACCCAGATGCATTAAGTAGAGAGAGATGAAGAGGCATATAAGAGTTATTACCGGTGTTCCCCACCACCACCACATACCTCTAAAAACTGCCGAGTAGCTCAGAGACCAATAGATCATCATTCCCAGCGTCATTTCACCCTGCGGTCCCAAACCCAAAAGCGAAAGTCCCGACTCCGTGAGAATCGCCGCTAACGTGGCGTTAATAAAGTTGGCGCCCATCCAGGGAAGCATATTGGGCATCAGTTCTTTAATTATAATCTCGAATCTGGACATTCCCGAAAGCATCGCTATATAAACGAAGCCCCTTTCCTTGAGGGAGAGCACCTGAGCCCTGATCTGCCTTGCAGGCCAAGACCAGGAGAAAAGCGCTATGATCAGCGCCATAGTCCTTACTGAAACGCCTTTCACCAAAGAAGCTATCAATATCAGAAAGAGCAAGGAGGGGACCGATAGGAACACATCTACTAATACCCTCAATATAGAATCTGGTATTCCTCCGTAGTATCCGCTTGTAAACCCTATTAATGCTCCAAGCAACGTCCCAATGATAGCCGCGATCAACCCGATTTGGAGGGAATTAATAATAGCGGTTGACATTTGAACAGCGATATCTCTTCCCAGGGAATCTGTGCCTAGAATATGTTCTCTCCCTGGAGGAAGGCTGGGTTGGGATGATCCTGTAAGACGATATTCGGAGGGCATAACTTGGCGAGCTATTATCCCTCCTAAAAGGATGATCATAAATATTGTGAAACCGAGAAGGAACTTTTGATTGGTGAATAAGGACCATAGAAAACCCCTTCTTATATTCCTCGACATCGCTGATAGACTGGCATATAGCATATTTGACCCTTACCTCCTTCCGTATCTGATTCTCGGATCGATGAGGGGATAGATAATATCTATGGTAAAGTTGGCTATGGCTACAGAGAAGATAATCAGCAGGACTCCCCCCTGTATCAAGGGAAAGTCGAGTCCGGTTATAGCGTTATATAGAAGCCATCCGACGCCGGGATAGGCAAATATCACTTCGGTGATAATCGCTCCCCCAACGATACGACTGATGGAGAGTGCCAGACCTGTCACCTGAGGGAGAAGGGCGTTCCTGAATGCGTATCTCCAGAGTATCCGACTGTTGGATAGCCCCTTAGCCTCAGCTAACGTAATGTAATCCTCACCCTTCAGTGATATTATCATACTTCTCATACTTAGAAACCACCAGCCGAGGGAGACCAAGATAATGCTCAGAGCTGGGAGGAAAGAGTGCCAAACTATATCGAGAATGAATTGAAGGGAGAATGTTACCTGTGAGCCAGGTGTATATCCCCCGGATAAGGGAAAAACTCTCCATAAAAATGCTAGAAGGAATACCAGGACTATGGCTAAAATATAATATGGTATGCTATATAATATGAGCGCTACAGGAACCAGAAATTTCGATATCTTTGACTCACTACCTCTCCAACCGGCAAACGTCCCGATAATGGTTCCCAACACCCAGCTTATTATCGTCGTTACGGAGAGCAGCCCTATCGTCCATGGTAAAGCTCTTATCAGAAGCTCGGAGACCCTCGAGGGGAAGTTGGCGATGGAATATCCCAAATTGCCTCTGGTGATCTCTCTAAGGTAGCTTATATACTGAGTAAGTATATCCTTGTCGAGGCCAAACAATCGCTTGTATTCCTCCACTAGCTCCGTAGCTCCCAAAGATCCTCCCATCGCGGAGAGCTTGAGAAGAACGGCGCCGAGGGGATTTCCGGGGACGAGCCGGGGCACGACAAAAACTATGGTCACTGAGAGGAAGATCGAGACTATGAAGATGATAACTCTTTCGATAAGATATTTAGAATACGAACTCATTGCTATAGAGTTCTCCTTCCTGTGCTAGTCGCTTTTAATCATTGATAGAAGTAAGTACACTATTAAAGAGCTTATCCCAACTCTCGTCGGAGTACATAATCCTATTACATTCTATAAGATGTTTATCTTCATGAACTTCTCCTAAATAAGATAATTCTTCTCCTTTCCTTTTGAGGGTATATTCAGATGCCTTGAAAAACCCACATATATATCCATTAATAGCTATTTTTTCTTCATACGCTGTTTCTTCTATAAAGTGGACTAAATCTACAATATTATTATTTTCATCCAAATCATCTTTCATCCTGCTTCTTACAAAATTTAGAAGTTTTTTTAAGCTACTTATATGAGCAAGTATCTTCATAAAGAAATCTTTAGGTAAAGCAACTTTAACGAAAATCCCATATTCTGCTGTTATAGGAGCCTCTGCCCAAATACTTTCGAGCGTATCTGTCGATTTAATACTCACAATATTCTTTGAATTAACTATATCTGACTTAAAAGTAGAGATATCAGTGCTAATTCCCCAATCCAAATTTATGTCTCTATCAAACTTTTGTTTTGCAAACTTCCTAAAAGCGATTTCCCCTATTTTGCCAATAAATGTATCGGAAAAGATTTGTTCAAAATCCCGCTTCTTAGTTCTGCGGGTCTTTTCAGTCATAGTCGCTCTCGTCTCACCTTTAAGCATTTTGTAGGGCATTGCTAGTGAAAATATCATAAGTTTCAAAAGATCTATCTCATCTGGTCCTATTTCAACAGTATTCGGAGCAACCTTCTCTTCTATCCAATTTTTGATTCTTTCAATATCTACAATGTATTTTTCTCTACTTTTGTGTCTTTCGATATCAATGATATTCCATTCGTTTACTCTTAATGCAGATAAGATAAGGCTAAATATACTCTCTTCGTTATAGTAAATTGAAGATTCTCTAAGATCAGAAATATAATCGTTCAATTTCTCTCTAGTCTTACTTCTACTCTTCAATGCTGTTTTAGTAAAAATTATATTCACAACTTTTCACCTATAATTAGCCATTCCCCGGGTATCCCACTTGGGTTCTCATTTAGCCTATTTTTGGAAAGATGTCTGCTCTTTATAACATCAAAAAATGTATATTGAACATTAAAATTATTCTGAATCATCATCTCTGAAATTATATCCTTAGTTTTTATATGCCATCCAAATACTCTTGGTTCTCCTATAAGTATTGCTAATATCCCTTTCTTCACCAATAATTTCTCAGATAACTGGACAAAATATAGCATATCATTGAAATATGCCATAAAACGAGAGATATTCTCTTTGGTTTTGAAGTTCTTGGAGAGTTTTTCTATAGTATGAAGAGTATTTTTATATGGTTCGATCTTTAAAAGTTCTGAATTTAGATCACAAAATGACTTAAATTTCTGCCCTATTTCCTTCTTTGTCAGTTTTCTGATAGAGTCGTCATTCACCATATCTAACCAGTACATATCGATTTTTGTAGACCGGAAATATTCTTGAGCGTAAATATACGGGGGAGAAGTTATTATACAGTCCACCATCTCCCTTGGCAGTACTCGTTCTAATTCCTCTATACTCTTATCCAGAACCATTAAGAATTGTCCTTCGGTGTCATCCAATGAAGTTACTTTTTTGTATTCCGTTTTCATCTTTGAATTAAGCTGGATAATATAATCCAAATATTCTTCTGCCTTCTTCAGTAACTCTTTTCTCAATAACTCTTCACCATATTCATTAAATTTAGCTGTTAGTTCCTTCATCCTTATCATTTTTTGTTTCGACCTAAACAATTTTGGAGATTTATCCTCTCCGTAAGAATATTTTCTTGAGATATATAGAGCACTCGCTTTTAAAATATTCTTTATTTCGCTTTCGTTTTCATCGATATTATGAATACCACTCCATATCTTTGTTATTACCGATAGTATATCTGCGGGATACCAATAGTCTAAATTTTTCCAATTCGGGACAAATCCCAAATTGCTTTCAAATATAGAGTCTATATGATGTTTTAATTTATTTATATAAGTAAAATAGTGTTTGGGATTTAGCTTTAGAGTCTTTATATCTATTAAAAATTTTGTTAAAGGGTTAATATCGTTTGATATATTGCTGTTTCCAGTTATTAGGCTTTCTACTGCCGTTGTTCCTGATCCAGCGAAAGGATCTAAGATTATCTTTTCCTTCAAGTTAAATGTCTTTATAACAAATCTAGGAACCTGGGGAATAAATTTGGCAGGATAAACATTGTGAATAGCATGCGTTAAATAAGTAGTACTTGAGATATGTTGTTTTAACGCTTCTCTTAGATTAATCAGATTTCTTG
>CAZSTA010000009.1:21464-38199 GCA_964609495.1 uncultured bacterium
CCGCCGACCCACTCTCCCGTCTCAGGAGACTGATATCCGCATATAACAAGGTTCCAGGTTGCCCACCAACTCACCGGCATATTCCAAGGATTCTCCGCCGAAGGCCATCCAACCCAATAAGAGGTATTGAACGGGACCAGGGCGGGAGCCTGAACCACCGGTATCGCCGGAAGGTCCTCAAAGTATATCTCCATCGCTTGTCGGAAGAGCTCTTTGACCTTATCCACATCACTGGGCGGGGTGGAAGCCATCTCGTCCACGATCGCATCGAACTTCGGATTCTTATACCTGAACGAGTTTCTCTCGAACCAGGGCGCCGGTTCTCCCAGAGGCACATAGAATTTGCCGTGGAAGAGCTCTAGGTTGTCGAACACGTCGGTATCCCCGGGGCAGAAGGAGTGAAGCTTGATATCATACTCTCCCCGCAATATCGCATCTGATAGGACGCCTGCACTCAGAGGTTTAACCGTTACGTCGATTCCCGCGGCTTTCAACTGATCCGCCAGCACCGCGGATACCTTCATCTCTTCCGCGCTATTCGAATCAGCTAGATAGACCATCGAGAGTCTGGTTCCGTCCCCTGTGACCCATATACCATCTGCTCCCTTCTTGAAGCCCAAGGACTTGAATATCTCCTCCGCCTTCGCAGGGTCATACTTCGTCGTTGGATACTTGTCGCGCAGATCTTGGATATATTCGAAATAGGACTTCAATCCGCCATAGTCTGGATAGAGTCCCCAAGCCGGTGAGGTGGTGTTTTCATATGCCAGGTTGACGATCGCATCCCTGTCGATCAGGTAGGATATTGCCCACCGCACCTCTTTCTGGTCCCAGGGCTTCTTCGCATTCTGGACCATTAGCAACCTCGGGCAGGGGTCTAACCAGGCATAAGGGGCCTCATCATACCAGGCTGTGACATTGGGGTTTCTTTTCGCTACCTCCAAGTAGGTGCCTAAGGAGAGAATTCCTATGAAGGGCGTATCGACGTCATTTGCCGTCAGGGCGATGGCGACGCTGGTCTCGGGTCCAAAGTATTGGAAAGCCACATACTTCGGGGCGGGCTTAACGCCGAACTTCTCCGTGACCCACCAGTCGTCTCTCCTCTCATAGATGATCGAGGTCTCGGAGGAGCTTGAGAGCTTATAGGGGCCGGTCCCAATGGGTGGATAATTCTTGAACTTTAGGGGATCTTCACCCTCCCATATATGCTTGGGAAGGATCGTAAGTCCTCCCCAAATCCTCACATCGGGGTAAGCTTCTCTGATCATATGAAAACGTGGGTTTGCTTCTTTTAGCACCAATTTAACAGTGTAATCATCGATCTTCTCCACGGAACTTACCCACTTGGTGACCTCGGCCGACCAGGTCATACCCGGATTCTCCATCAACAGTTCATACGTGAAAACGACATCATCGGCCGTGAACGGTTCTCCATCGCTCCACTTTACCCCTTCCTTAAGCTTGGTCGTTATGCTCTTGAAGTCAGAGGAATACTCGTAACTGTCAGCCAGCCAGGGGATATACTCCCCGGTCTCCAGATTGATGTAGAAGAAATACTCGAAGATCATCTGGTGCATACCCGTCCCAGATCTCGAGACACCTGGAGCGTAGATATTGAAGTTCGTAGGATCGGCGACCCTGCCACTTAAAGCGATATAGAGCGTCTCCTCCCTAGGCAGGCGCTGAGCGGACGCATCCTGGGAGATAACTCCGAACACTAGAAGAACACTCAAGATAACGATTACTTTGTTGAGTCTCATAATTTACATACCTCCTTTTTTATAACTAAAGTTTGGACAATTAGTAATGGCTACCTAAAAGGAAACCTTTTAACCTTGAGTTTTATTGTCTGCAAAAGTTTCCTTTCAGAGACGATCCGTCTTGGCGAGTAGCCTCGCACTGATGTGCCTTTTTCGCCCTCTTCTTCCCTCCTTTCTAATTTGATTATAACAAAATTAACTCGAATTGGCAAGTTTTTTAGCAATTATTACTTGTAGAGATAGCAAGAAGCATAGTGATTCTCTCCCACCAGATATAGCAGAGGGGGGCTTTTAAGACATATCTCCATAGCATAAGGACAGCGGTTATAGAACTTGCATCCTTCCACCGAGTTGACCTGCATCTCCTCCTCAGGGGGCAATTCTATGTGCCCTTCCCACTTCAAGTTCGGATCTGGAATAGGGATCGAACTGGTGAGCAACTGGGTGTAGGGATGCTTAGGGTTCTTGATGACCGCTGTCACATCCCCGTATTCAGCCACCGAACCCCGGTAGAGGATGAAGATGTTATCGCTGATCTGGTAAGCCGTCGAGAGGTCATGGGTGATGTAGAGGAAGGATATCCCGAAATCGCTCTTCAACTTCAGCATAATCTCCAGAACTGTAGCTCGCAGGGAAGCGTCTATCATAGAGACCGGCTCATCAGCGACGATCAGTTGAGGTTTCAAGAGGAAGGCTCGAGCGACCATAATCCGCTGTCTCTGTCCGCCGCTCAATTGATGGGGATATTTACCCGATATCTCATCCGATATCAGGCCGACGACCTCCAAGGCGTCCTCCATCACTTTTCTGCTCTCATTGTCGCCACTCGCTAGCTTGAATTTTTTGATTACAGTTCTGAAGACGTGATCGACCCTATAGAAGGGATTATATACTTCGTAAGGGTCCTGGAAGATGGCTTGAACCTCCCGACGAAAGAGCGTCCACTCCTTTCCCGTCATATCCCATATATTCCGGCCCTTATAGAGGATCTCCCCCGAAGTTGGAGTCAAAAATCCTAGAACGAGGTGGGCTAAGGTGGTTTTCCCACTCCCGCTCTCGCCAGCGATGGTCGTGATGACAGAGGTATCACTGGGTATCGTGAAGGAGAAATTTTCCAGCGCTATTGTCGATTCTCTCTTCCCGGCACTAAAGATCTTCGTCGCGTTTCTAACTTCGAGTAGAGGGGTTTCCATCTTATTCTCCTATTTGTATAAATGACAAGCTACAGTACGTCCTGGTTCGATCTCCCGAAATTCGGGTATCTCATCTTTGCAAATCTCCATCACGTAGGGGCACCGAGGGTGGAAGACGCAACCTGAAGGTGGATTCAGAAGTGGGGGAGGGAGGCCAGGGATACCTTTGAGCATCTTTTTCTCTTTAAGAGATGGAACCGAGGCGATCAGCGACTGGGTATATGGATGTAGAGGCTTCTTATATATTTCGTTCACCTTGCCTATCTCAGCGATCTTGCCCGCATACATAATAGCTAAGCGATCGACCAACTGGGCTTGAAGCCCCATATCATGACCTATAAGCATGAGGGAAGCCTCCAGTCTCCTCTGCACATCCATAAGGGTCTGGGTAACAACTCTCTGAACCACCACATCCAAGGCGCTGGTAGGCTCATCGGCGATAATGAGTTGCGGGCTCAGGGCGATAGCCATAGCGATGCAAACCCTCTGCTTCATCCCTCCGCTCAACTCGTGGGGATACATATTATAGACCTTGCCAGGCAGACCAACCATACTGAGGAGTTCTCTGACCCTTTCTTCGCTCTCCCTTCTTGGTTGGGGACCCTCGTGCGTGGTTATCACATCAGCGATCTGGTTCTTGATCCTCATCACTGGGTTTAAGGAATTCATAGCGCCCTGGGGGACTAAGGAGATCCTTCTCCACCTGACCTTTCTCATCTCCTCCTCTTCTAAACTAAGGAGGTCTAAGCCGTCAAGCATTATACGACCGCCCTCGGTGGAGCCTGGGGGCTTGATGAGCCGAAGGATGGACATAGCTGTCGTGGACTTACCACATCCAGACTCGCCAACGATCCCAAAGGTCTCACCTCTATTCACGGTGAGATTTATACCATCCACAGCCTTGACGGGACCGCGCTGAGTCCAATAATAGACCCGCAAATCCTCGATTTTGAGTACCGTATGATTCATCTTCGTCCTCTACTCAGCCACTACGATATAGGCGAAAATTAATTTTTCGGCTTCTAACTTATATTATAGCATAATTAATTCCAGTTATCAAGACTCTTCAACCAAGAGGTAAGCATGTAATAAATCGTGCTAGCAGTTTTGAACTCTCTTAAATCACCCTCCCCTAACCCCTCCCGTCAAGGGAGGGAGAACTAAAGAGAGCAGTCTTATCTGGATGTTCCCTCTCCCCTCGTGGGAGAGGGATAGGGTGAGGGGGGAATTATATCCTGAACCCACTAGTAAAAAACTAAGAATATGATACTCCGATTAGAAGCTCAAAAACCGAGGGAGGAGAGGGGAGGAGTAATGGTTAGTATTTGTTCTCAATATATTTCATAGAATCAGCAGTTTTAGTCCACTCAGTTCCTTCATCTTTAGTTCTGGTTCGCAATGATAAACCACTACAATTATTCGCCAACACCTCGAAGACCCGATGGGCTATGAGAAGATTGCCTACGAAATTAGCATGGACTCCATCCTGATGAATCACCCATTCTGCTTCTCCTTCTCCACTCCAGACATCAGCATAGAGACACTCATATCTCTCAGCTAATTGCCTGATAACCTCATTATATACCAGAGTCTGCCCTACTCCTCCTCTGTCGAAGGGAGCATACCATTCGAATCCGGTCATATGATATACGTTGGTCAGGACTGTCAGGCAATCACATCGATCCTTTACATCAGTGATGATCTTAGCCATCTCCTCCCGAAAATCCTCGGGATTCATCCCAGCTCGCATATCATTTAGACCGAAAGACAGAATGAAGAGATCAGGTTGAAGTGCGATCACATCTTCTTCATAGTGTTCCATAGCACTAGGCTTAGCGGAAGCCTCATAACCAGGGCTTCTGGGACTGATCACACTAGCAGAAACACCCTTATTGTGATATTCAACTGGCTCATCCTGGCAGGAGTTGATAAGCTTAGCTACCACATCGGCCCAGCGATAATCCTCGCTTTCAATCCATCCTCCGCCCTGGACAGTACTTTCTCCCAGCACAACCATTGTGCGAAACGGCTTGCTCCACCAATCTTTCTTAGTCATTTAATCATCTCCATTTCGATTTTCGATCAAGGCTTCCTTTCAAGATTACTAAAGCTCTGGATAGGACCATACCAAATCCCATCCCCCTCTGGTAATTCGGAGTAATTATCTTGAGTATATTCTCCGATCACCTTCCTCCAAAATTGCTGAGCTACTAGATTATCTCCCATCTCCCGAACTTCCCAGTATCCTGGGAACTTATCAAATATCTGGAAGGCAGCCCCTCGACCGATCCCTTTGCGACGATACTTTCGCATAACGAAAAACTCAGCTATTGAATGGACAGGATCAGGATATTCGAGGTAGACGTGGGCGTTGACTAGGACAAAGCCAGCTAGGTTACCATCCACATAGATGATGAAGGGACGTCGAGCTTCCTCTTGCCAGTATAGGTCAAGATATTTATACTCGAAGAGCCCTTCCTCATTTATCTCAGTTCCTTCTATCTCGCTTAAATCGTGTAGATACAACTGCATAAGCCTGAAGAGAACAGGACTTTGTTCAATAGAAACTGGACGAATTTCTACCTTAGGCATTATCCAGCCACCCACTCGATGCCCTGTTGTAACATCTTCTGATAGGGTTTGCACTCGAAGGCTTTCTCATCGTGCCCTAGAGCGTTGTAATACACCCTGGCTTTCTCGTAAGAGGTGACCCAAGCCATAGGTTGAAGCTTTCCCTCCCAAAGGGCTGTCATCAAGGTATGGACCTGCCGAACGATAGTCTGAGTATGATAAAGCTCATCAAATATCTCGAAATCCTCAATACCCTTAGTGATCGGGTGGCATCGATCGACGATATGCATCCTATAGCCCGCCTGAAGCGGACCATGCGCCGATTTTTCCCGATCCCAATAGCCACCCAATATCTGTTGAAACTCAGGCCAATTATCGAAGCAGATGGTAGCCGCATGCAGAGCCATCAGTCCTTTGCCAGCTCTCAGGAAATTCAATAGTCCTTTTTCCATCTCGGAAGTGATCTCGAAAACCCATTCCTCCCATCCCGGTGATATCACATAAGTGTAGCAAGCGCAGTTCATAGTTATTACATCGAACTCGTTGAGGCGAGGATCTGCGAGGATGCTGAAATCCTCGGTGATCTCGGATTCGATATCGACTTCCTTGAGGATGTCAGCTAACATCGCTGAGGTAACCTCATAAGGATGATGAGTCCCACCGCTTAAAATTAGATTTCTCAATTTTTTATCAACTCCTCTTCCTCTTAATTTCGCAATATCTTTAGATTTCTCCTTGAACAACCTTTCTAACTAGCTCCCGATAATACACAAAATTGCTCAGTGGCACATCAGGCGGAACAGCATGGTCAGTGTGGGGGATGTATCCACCCTGCTCTATCAGGTAAGGCACTTTTCTCATAACCTCTTCATAGATCTCATCTTTGGATCTCGCCAGAATCCGCTTATCGATCCCACCCATCATAAGAAGATCCCTACCATATTCCTTCTTCAACTTCACTGGATCCACTCCCGCCGCGACCTCAACTGGCGAAAAACCATCCATCCCAGCCTCCAACCACAAGGGGATTAGAGGCTCTGGATTTCCATCAGAATCGACTAAGATAAACTTAACTCCACAACTTCTGAGATAATCCGCGAGCTTCCTATAGCTCGGAAACATAAATTTTCGGAACATCTCCGGGGAGATCATCGGCGCGGTCTTATAAGCCATATCCTCATTCAGAAGCACCAAATTGATCTTTAAGCTATCAATCCCTCGCTTAAGCACCTCGATTATAAAATCTGTTATATAATTCATCATATCCATCATTAGGTCTGGATCATCGTAAAAACAGAGGCAGGTATTCTCAAAACCCATCCATTGGCGAGTGGTCCAGAACAGGAAAGGTATAGTTAGGGAGACTGGAGCTGTGGCTCGATTCATCGTCCCCACCATCTCACCCCAATTCCCTGGATACCTCTCATCAGTTGATGGATCATATCTCCTCTTCATCCTTTCAAAATCCTCTCTATTCTCAACTGGGAACTTGATCCACTTACGGGTTACGAACCCCGGCGTCTTATCCACCTCGAAGTCCTTCCTAGTCGCTCCCTCCTCATCTATCCAGATCTTGTAATCCTCGTACTCCTCTAAGATCACCGGCTCGAACTTCGGACAATGCCCAAGATCGATCGGCACGGGAACAGAATAGGGATCGAGGCTGAGATATTCCTCAGGAGTTACTGTGAGTCCCTGTCGATGCCACTCCCTAAGAGTAGATTCCCTTATATGCCACTCCACCAATGGTATTCGATCGGGATTTCCGTACTTCATCGTCTCAATAAATCTCTGTCTCGCATTCATTCTCCAGTTCTCTCTCAGGATCGTTTTGTTTGTTTCTTCTCAGCCTGCTAATCCGGGCGCAAAGCATCAAGGAAATTAAATCGATTTAAGGCTTTGAGTATCATAAAGGTGCTATCTTCCTTTTTGGGAGGAGGAAATGTTCTACTGATATAACGAGCTTTGAGTTTTTCTTGCCAGAATCCACCAGCTCTCTGTTCGCGGATTAATAGGGGAACGGATCGTAGAATCAAGAACGCGGATAAGGGATGGCGAAATCTTTCAAGAAAATCAAACATACACGATAAGTAAGCATCACCCCATTTCCCATGCGAGTTTTGACGATGGCTACATTCCAAAGCTGCGATCGTTTCGAGATTGGATCCGTGATACTTTGAATGATACGACAACGCTCTGTGCACCACGAGTGAGCAGTCGCCCATCGTCCGAAAATACTTCACCAATAGCGCCTCCCTTTCACCAACCTCTAAGCTTTTATAGTCGCCATTGCATACCAGCTTCAAAATATCATTCCTCTTATTAAACCAGTCGAGCCTATAAATGTTTTCATTCTTTTGAGGGACGGGAAACCTCTGATCAAAGTCGATCGGATCGGTCAAATCAGGGATATCAACTTTTGCATCTAGATATCCACAGCCACACCATTTCCCCCTCCTTAATGCCAAGAGCGTGTTAATTGCTCTTACGACTCGGCTCTCATTTTCCAAACCACATCTCAGAAGCGCCTCAATAGCTATTGCCGAAGCCCATGTAACTCTGAGCTCACAAAGGGTGTTCGACACATTGGGCAAGACATCCATATTGTCCAAGAATTCCTGTCGTTCCCTGGCTACGGCTTTCCTGTATGGCCGACCTTGCGCACTAGGTTCTTCCTTCCAATTATTGAATCGATGAACAAGCTCTTCAGAAAACATAAATAATCCAGGCAAGCCAAACGGCTCAGTAGTTGACAACAACCATTTCGCGGCTTTCTCTACTGCCTGCTCCTTTATCGTGCTTCCTACTTCAGTTAATCTTATCAGATTGAAGGCAGTCTCTACTGTGTTGTCATCCCAGCTACCATTCGCTTGTTGGCGGTCGATGATTTGCTGCTTGTAATCGCGGATGGCATCTATATCATCTTTCACGATACCACCCATAATCTCTTTTTGCGCGAGAAATCCAATTCTTCCGCCCAGGTGCTTGAAAGGAACAACAGGATCGTAGCGGAATCCGCCCATTTTCGAAAGCAATCGGTTCAGGGCGGAGTATGTAATTTTGTTGAGATCCGTAAGGACTGAATAGATCCTTTTGACGACGCTGCTATCAAACTTGTCAATAATAATGCAACCGGGTATCTGAGCGGGTCGCTCGGTTAGTTCCAATCTCTTAATGTAGAATTTTTTCCCTCTTTCTGTAATACATATCGCGTCATCTGGATTAAGCGTCAGTTGGTTTACTACCCATTCAGGAAGTTCAGTTTTGCGACCACCGCTCTTTTTCGGGATAATCTCTATCTCCTTCCCTTGCCTGAAGCCAATACCACCAAAATCCGAGAAATATTTCTCCCATTCTTCTTTTCTTATTTTCAAAATTCTGCGAAATTTACCTGTGATAATTACTCTTTCCTTACTAGGCGGATAGTCTCTTGAAAGCAAATCTATCCAATCTCTATCGCTTAATACCATTTTTCTCTCCTTTATTTATCTGAAATAGGGGAATATATAGGGGGAGAAAATCTCCCCCCGTGGTAAGCTTTAATCAAATTCAGTATTCCCAAAATTTCCCGTCCTTGAGTCGTGGAGAGTCGTCCTACCTTGCATATACGCGAATCATACGATAAGGGTATCCCTCCTCAATAGCACTGACTTCATCTAGTTTCTTCAGCTCCTCCTCCGAGAGTTCCCAATCCACCGAGCCTAAGTTGTCCTCTAATTGCTCAGGAGTTCGCACTCCGATGATTATAGATGGGACAGCAGGTTGAGCTCGTAACCAAGCTAAGGCTACCTGAGCATAGGTCTTGCCTCGAGCCTCGGCTATCTCACCAACAGCGTCGATGATGCGCCAGTTGCGCTCAGTAGCTCGGCGATGCCAGGCCTCCTCGGTGATCTCTTCCGACAGGGCGATTCTACTACCTTCTGGAGGTGGCTCTCCCTTGCGATATTTGCCAGAGAGGAATCCTCCCCCCAATGGACTCCAGGGTATGATGCCCACTCCCTCCTCTAAACAGAGGGAGGTAAACTCCCGCTCGATATCCCGCACTACTAAGCTATATTGCATTTGAGCGACTACAAACCGCGCCCAACCATTAGCATCGCTTATAGCTAAGGCTTTCATTATTTGCCAAGCTCGGAAGTTCGATACCCCAATATAGCGAACTTTTCCTGCGCTTACTAGATCATCAAAGGCTCGCAAGGTCTCCTCTAGGGGGGTCGATTGATCCCAACCGTGAGCATAGTAAAGATCGATATAATCTGTATTCAGGCGGCGGAGACTGGCTTCTATACTCCGCATAATGTGGAGACGAGAGAGACCTATATCATTAGGACCTTCGCCCACGCGAAAGCGAACTTTGGTAGCTAGGATCACATCTTGACGCTTCCCTTTCAACGCCCGTCCCACGATCTCCTCGGAGAGACCGCCGACGTAAACATCTGCGGTGTCAATGAAGTTACCACCAGCATCTAGAAAGTGATGGATCATACGTCGAGATGTTTCCTCATCCGCCCCTCGTTCCTGATCACCGAAGATCATAGTTCCCAGGCATAATTCTGAGACTAATAATCCCGTATTACCCAATAGTTTGTTCTTCATCTCACACCTCCCTTTCTACCATTCAAAATTAATTCTTCGCTTCTCCAGGGGTGGAAGATCTGGCAACTCTTTATGAGGCTCGTATTGATACCAGAAGGCAACATTACAATAGTCATTCTCGAGGTTGTTAGCATGGCCATGTTCAAGCGTTACCTTGATGGATTTGCGAAATCGTAGCGGATCGTTGATGTAGAAGCGATACATACCGGTTGTTCCCCACCACTCATAGCCAGCGCGGTTCTCGATGCAATGGAAGCCGGTATAAGGTCCAGAATATTCATCGTGAGGACTCGCTCCACCTCCGAATATCTCCTCGGTCCCGGTTCCGTGTATGGAGGGGGGAAATTCCTCACCATCGATGAATACCATATCGTCACCTTCACCCCACCAGCTACGATCTTTATTAACAACTGTTAGGAAGTAGCCAGCGAATTGTCCATCTCCCTTGATATCGAGGATGACGTAATTATCTTCGCCACTCAGGTTCTTCCATTCTTCAAAAAGCTCTTCCTCTGCCCCCTCGGGAGGATGAACGAGTGTTGGATACTCTCGATGCCAGCGAGCATGAAGTAATCCTGTTTTCTCAAGCTCGGAGGGAACCTCGTCATATAGCTCATAGTCGATATGATACCAGATTCTGCTCTCTACATCCCCTTGATTTTCAAGCTCGATCCTAGCGGAACTATAAAAGGGCATCGGTAGATAACAATTGAATCCCCAGGAAAAATTTGCGACTGTAAAGAAGCCTGGGTTAACGGTAAAGGCAAGAGATCGAATCGGTCTTACCTGACCATTCGCCACCCCAAAGAAGTCCCCTAGTGGAGCCTCCACGCTAGGGTTGCTCTCATCGTTCCAAAACATACGAAGCACTAAACCACGAAACACATTCAAGCGAAGGGGTTCTTCTCTGTAGATATAAGTCCAATAGATATGCTTAATACATCCAGCTCCCTTTTCTTCTAAAAGTGGATAACTCTCCCCTGGTTTGAGCGTAATCCAGTCGGTATTCCCCCCAGTGCGATCCCAACTTGAGCTTCGCTTACTCCGAAAATCTCTGAGTATGTATAGTTGATCCATGTTGCTAAAATCCACCATTATCTCCTCCCTGTTGATTATTATTTAACCTCGGATAGTTAAGCGTATTAGACCACCGATCTCTCCAAAGTTCAGAAATCCTTTATCGTCCGATACATACAGCTCATAGCGACGCTCTTAACCTTGAGCTGAGGGAATGTCTTTTTGAGGTAATCTGCCATGTTTCTCACTCCCCAAATTTCAGCAGTCTCATGATTTACAACGAGCAGAGGCAAATCGAGGTCTAACGCCCAAGCCCCGTCTCTCCAGAATGACATGCCGTCATCAGTGGCTAGGATCACATCTGCACCCATATCGAACATCGTTCTGACTTTTGTGATCGCTCCAGTGCCTATAGCTAAGCGGTTTACGGATTTCTCCATATCTCCCACTACTTGAACTGTATCCTGTCCTAGCTCTTTTACTCTCTTCCCAAGCCTCTTAGCTAGATCGGTCACTTTGATCGGCCCAACCTCATATACCGCATAATACTTCTGAGTCTTCAGGGGTTTTCCCTCTAATCCTAATTCTCTCGCCCAACTATCAACGACGCCGATTTCGGGGAACACATCCCATACATCATGACAGCGATAGACCACTAATCCAGTCTCATCGAGAAACCGTACCTTTTCCCTAGCATTAGGATAATTGAAGACCGATTTATCATCCTCCATATGGCTATAGAAGGTCGGTTCGTGGGTGATAAACATATTGCATCCCGAATCGACTGCCTCGCGTAGCGCGCTTAGGATTGAGATCCATCCCACAGCGATCCCCTCGATCTCTGTCTGAGGATCACCATACTTGAAGCCGTCACAGGTTGTGCCCTCCCAATCTACCCAGGTCCCAACAGATTTCAGATGTTCATGAATATCCATCGCTTTCATAGATATTGCCTCCCTAATTTATTGATGAGAATCTAAGTCTGAAGCGTTCAGATCCATTATATCATATCGCCCACATTATAACAAGCTCAGTTGAGAGCAATCCGCTTATTATATCTCCTCCTCAAAGTGGCTATACTTAGCTGTGCTTATATTCCCCTCCTCATCCTCGTATTGAAAGGTTTTAGTGAAGAACTCACCTGTTAAGGTAACTACTTTACCATCCTCTAATTTCACCTTCGTCCCTTTATCCAGCTTCCTTACCCTCAGCTCCTTCTCTAAATGAGGTGCTTCCTCTAATACCTCCTCCTCGCTTCTGAGGATATATTCTCCACTCTCTCCTCTTTCAAAGTAAGGATTATATCCGTTCATCTGGAGGGCTAAGGCTAGACGCTGTTCAGGAGTGGCTTCCTCAAACGTGAGTTTGACTAGCTCCTCAAAGTTATAGCTTTCACCTTCGACTTTAAACCAAATGTCAATGGGATTTGCTTGATGTAAGATACGAGTCGTCTTCTGAAGTAGCTTGTTATGGAGATAGACCTTCAGCTCGTTAATATCTATTAGTGGCTCTAAAGGAAGCTTTATCCCTGTATTCTCCCTCACCACTTCCTTAAACCAGGTATCCTGTCTCTTCTTTTGAACTATCGCCTTGAATACCCCTTCCTCATCGGGTGGCTCGATGCAGATTCCCACTCTTAGTGCGTTATTCTCATCCTTCATGACTATCACATCTCCTCTTTCCACTCGGATGGAGAGCGCAGCTTTCCTAAGTCTGGCGTATTCATCCACTTTCCTCCTGGATCTAGGGGTATATATTATCTGTCTAGCCATCCTTCCCTTATCGAAGTAGATCATATCGGCTCTTAACAGATTGGATAGCTGACTCCGCTGGGCTTTTGAGAAGCCATCTCCGAACCAGAGACGGGCGAGTTCAGGTTCGGTATATCCCCTCCTCTCCCTAAGTTCAAGCAGTTGTTCCCATAGTTTGGGAAGATCATCTTGGGTGATAGTATCCTTTGATACTTTCACCTCACTTATGGTGCTTTTAGGAGGGCGGGAGGGAGTTGAAGCTACCGATATCGTTTCAACTTCGCCTCCTTTATATTCCCCACCTGGAGCTAGAGTTAGGGGATCGAAGCTCATCCCATTATCAGGCTTGATGACTTTGAAGTCCTTCAATTGAGAGGCGAGATTATCTATCGCGGTCTCATCCCCATGCACTAGCACTACTGAATGGGGGTTCAACTGCTTTATCATATTCGCTATCTGATTCCTATCCGCATGAGCGGAGAGGTTATACTTTGCTACTTCGCAATTTATCGTCGTCGGAGTATCTTCCAAGATTATAGTTTGTCCTCTCTCCAACTCCAGTAGCTTCCTCCCCGGAGATTCCTCGTCTTGATAGCCCGTCATCAGGATAGCGTTTCTTTCGCCTTGAGCTATTTTCCTAGCATAGAAGGGAGAAGGACCTCCTGATAGCATCCCCGAGCTAGAGATGATACAGCAGGGATCCCCATCTACAATGCTCTTCCTGGAGGTCGCAGAGACCTTTATCACCTGTTGTCTTTGCCTATCGAAGAATATAGGTTGTTGAGTGTTCTTCACATAGTTCTGCAATTGCGAACTTAGATCATGCCCCAAATTCTCATAGATATCACAAGCTGATCTCACCATTCCATCAACATACATTGGGAACAGGGGTATAGTATTTGAGTTCTGCATCGCTTTCAGGATCAAAATTACCTCCTGGGCTCTTCCCACGGCAAAGGCTGGGATCAGAACAGTTCCCCTTCTATTTATCACCTCAGCTACCGCAAAGGCTAGTTTCCTCTCCTCTCCCTTCCTACTCTCGTGCAATCTCTCTCCATACGTAGCTTCGGAGATAACAACGTCTGGATGAAAATCGGGCTTTATCGCTCCTCTGAGTGTCCTTTGATTAGTAATCGAGAAGTCACCAGTTACGAGGACGTTTCCCTCTCTCGACCCAATGAGAATGAAGGATGCTCCTAAGATATGTCCAGCTGGATGGAAGGTGATAGAGATATCCCTATCTGGGAAGGGTTTAAAAGTCTTATCGAAGGGAACATGAGCGGTGTGATCGATCATCGCTTCCACTAGGGATTGATCGTATAGGGGTATCTCCTGTTGATCCTCAAGAAACTTACTCTCCATAATCTTTACCGCATCTTTAAGCAGAAGCTCTATCAGATGAAAAGTCGAATTGGTGCAGTGAATATTCACCTGGGGAAATCGCTGATAGACCAGGGGTAAAGCTCCACTATGATCCATATGGGCATGGGTCAGTAGTATCAAATCTAGCTTCTCGATCCTATCGAGAAGAGGTTTTGGACCTATCTCCTTCGGCGGATTCATTCTTATCCCCGCATCTATTAATATTGATTTTCCCTCTATCTCCAAGAGCAAGCAACTTGCTCCTATCTCTTTTGCTCCTCCAAGTGTAGTTATCCTCATTTTTACCTCTTTCCATTTGAACCTTTAGTAGATTTCACATTCTCCTGGAGAGCTTTCAAGGTCTTCTGGACATATATCTGAGTGGTATTCAAGCTCTCGTGTCCCAAGATATTGGCTAAACCTACTAGATCATTATTGTTTTGCTCCAGATAGTTATAGGAGAAGGTATGTCTTAGGAGATGAGGCCAAACTTTTATCCTAGCGAAATCAGCGTATTTCTTTACCACTTTCTCCACTCCATCCTTCCCTAAGGGACCCCGCTGACCAGCAAATAACCTTCCCTCGGTCTTATTTCTCTCCTCCAAATAGGCATTAAGCATCTTTCGAGCTTTTAAAGGGATTGGGATCTTTCGCTCCTTACCACCTTTGGCATGCTCTCCTCTAACCAAAATAGTCCCCTTCCTCGGCGATAGCTCTATATCCTCTATTCGCAGGTGAACTAACTCCCCTAACCGTAATCCTGTGTAAAGCAAAGTGTAGATGATCGCTTTATCTCTCAGGTTTCCTCTCAGCTTTAGCTCCTTGAGCAACCTCCCAACCTCCCTGGTGTTCAAAGCTTTAGGAGCCAGAGCTTGCTTCCTAACATAAGGGATATTCTTGATAGACTCATATATCTCCTTTCTTATCCCCTCTCCCCGCTCGTAGGCATACCTACAGTATCTCTTGAGAAATACCAGACGCCGGTTGATAGTAGCTGGGGAATATCCCTCTCTAAGACTGTAGCCTCGGAAATCGCTGACATCCAAGGCGGTCAGACGGGAGATATCGAATGGCTCCCCATTTGTCTGTTCATACCAGATGCTAAAGCGCTTCCAATCCTGTCGGTAGGAGTTGAGAGTAGCTTCTCTTCTTCCCTGCTCCCTAAGGGAAGCAAGGAATCCCTTAAGACGAATCTTCTCCCCTTCGGTGGCATAAGTTTCCTCAGTCACATTTTCCCCCCTCGTGGAAATTAGAGAGATGTCCTATATCGCTCTGATTACTTTTGGAGACCAGTTTCATTAACCCACTACTTTTAAGCAGTAAATATCGCAGTAAAGATATAAAAGTTACTCCGAAAATGTTAGCGGTATGAGATCTATTATACTGCTAAATTACTCCGTCTGTCAAGAGGTAAAATTTTTTCCTCGAATCTCTTGACAAAATCCCGATTTAGTGGTATATTCTAAGTGATTTTACTAAAGCGATTATAGAGCTATATTGCTTCTGACAAAGATGGAGGAGGTTATGTATAGAAGTGAGTAAACGTGGAAGGGTTAGTGCGGTATTAAGGAAAAATAGGCGGAATGGATTACTATTTATATTACCTTGGTTAATGGGATTCCTAATTTTTGGGTTATATCCGCTTGGAGCCTCAATTTATTACAGTTTTACCTCCTATGATGGCCTTACCTCCCCAAAGTTTATCGGCACTACAAACTATACAAATCTATTCCAAGATCCTCTTTTCTGGAAATCTCTATATAATACTCTATTTTATGCAGCATTTGCTATACCTTTAGGTGCAATCTGGGGTATAACTGTCGCCTTGCTTTTAAATTCAAATGTTAGAGGGATAGCTATATATCGCACTCTTTACTATATACCAAGTATAGTTCCGGTAGTGGGAATTTCTATAGTGTGGATATGGCTTCTAAATCCCCAATACGGAATTGTAAATAGCATATTATACCTATTATTTAGAATTCCTGGTCCAGGATGGCTCGCAGATGTCCGATGGTCCAAGCCTTCCCTCATTTTAATGAGTTTGTGGGCTATAGGACAAGCGGCCTTAATTTATCTAGCTGGTCTCCAAGATGTCCCTATATCCCTATATGAAGCCGCAGAGATAGATGGAGCTAGCAATTGGCAAAAAACTATTAATATTACTATTCCGATGATAAGCCCAGTAATATTCTTCAATGTGGTTATGGGCTTAATTGGTTCTTTTCAATATTTTACCCAAGCTTATATAATGACAGGCGGTGGACCTGCCGATTCAACGCTCTTCTATTCACTTTATCTGTATAACAATTCGTTCCGTTACTTTAAGATGGGCTATGCCTCAGCTATGGCCTGGATACTTTTCCTCATAATATTCGGATGCACCTTCTTATTATTTAAAAGCTCTGCTAGGTGGGTATATTATGGAGGTCAAGCTAGATGAACCCGACCTTGACGGATAGCCACAATTACCAACTGTCGAACT
>CAZSTA010000010.1:0-36138 GCA_964609495.1 uncultured bacterium
AGGGGGAGGGTGTAATACAAAGTAAATTAGATCTTAGATCCCAGATTTTATATGCTTCCTATCAGTCCTTACAGATAAGCTAGCAGTATAAAAATCATTCTACCGTGAGTTTTAGATCATTGAAAAAAAAAGAGTGGATAAAGTTGAAACGTTCAACTCGTCAACTTAATCGAGATTAAGATTACAATGATAATATCTCTCCTAATACCGACAATACTCCTCTATCGCTTCCATGAAGGCTAAGACATTTTCCCAAGGCACTTCTGGTTCGAGGATATGAGTTGGGGCTAGTAATAAACCTCCACCTTTGCCAATCGTCTCGAATCTCTCCTTGACCTCATTTTTAACATCCTCAACAGTGCCGAAGGGCATGGTGGTTTGTGTCCCGATCGTTCCCCAGAAGGCGAGCTTATCGCCATATTCCCTCTTGATCTTGGCGGGATCCATACATTCGGGTTGTATCGGATTGAGGACATCGACTCCGACTTCGATCAACTCGGGGATTACAGCCTCGCAGTTCCCATCGCTGTGGTAGAAGATATGTAGGTCTGGATTGACCTCACGAGCGCTATCAATGACCTTTTTCAAACGAGGCTTAAGCCACTCTCGCCAAGTAGCAGGACTCATAAGCAACCCCCGTTGAGTCCCCACATCATCGCCTAATCTCAGTATGTCTATTCCAGCTTGGGCGAAGATTCTAGCCTGCCCACATCTGATCTCGGTTACTTTGTCAAGTAATGCCTCGGCAAAAGGCTTATTATCTATAAAGTCCATAAGTAGATTCTCCATACCCCGCATTCCCCAAGATACCTCAAATATTGTGCAGTATAGCTCACCCATAACTGCCAAATCACGATCCTTTAATTCCTCGACCTCCTGAGGGAGATGCTCATAGCGGTATTCAGCCAACATATCTGGGAATGGATACTCCTCGATATCCTCGGGAGTGCTGAGGTTTTCCATAGGGCGAATGGAACGCATGAAATGATAAAGCGAGCCTGTAAAAGAAGCCACTCCCCATTCACTTATATAGACTTTATCGGGGAGATCAGAGAGGTAACGCGAGAAATCATAGGCTTTACGGGTGGGTTTGAGATTTACCGGTCTGACCTCGAAGTTGAAGTATTCCGTGGGATCGATTGAGCCAGTTTTCTCTACAAAGACCTTCATCAAAGCAGGAGTAAAAGCCCCATAGCTTAACTCTCGCGGAACTTTATCGGGCTCCTCCCTCGCCAAGGCAGTTAATACTCTTTCACGGGGGGTCATCTCTTTCATAATCTTAGCACCTTTCTATATTAAGTCGAAATCCCCCGGATTCACACGGGGGATTCTAGTTGCCTGTCTAAAACTATATTCTACTTTTAACTAACGGCTATCTCTCTTTCGGAGTGAACATTCGCGAACTTTGTTCCTCGAAGAACACTGAAGTTGACAAAGCCATCAGTCTTAGCGAATAGAGTGTGATCCCTACCCATTCCTACGTTCTGACCAGCTTTGATCCTAGAGCCTCTTTGCCTGATGATGATGCTTCCCGCTCTCACAAATTGGCCGCCGAATCTCTTAGCTCCTAACATCTTCGGATTGCTATCGCGACCGTTACGAGAGCTTCCCGCACCTTTCTTATGAGCCATAGTAATTCACACCTCCCGATCAGCAACAAAAGGTCTATTCGAGGGATATATCCTCGATCAATACCCTGGATAGCAGTTGACGGTGTCCCTTCTTCCGCCGATAGTGCTTCTTAGCTTTATATTTAAAGACTATGATCTTCTTGTCTTTCCTATGATTGATGATCCTACCTATAACCTTAGCCTTCTCCACCACTGGTCGGCCTACTTTGATCTGATCGTCATTGCCAACTAATAGCACTTTGTCGAACTCGACAGTATCACCCTTCTCTGCATCTAGCTTTTCTACATCGATAATGGACCCTTCGGTTACCTTAAACTGTTTGCTTCCAGTCTCAATAACTGCGTACATTCTATTTTTCCACCTCTTATGTGTCTCTGCCCAGATGACCGCTCTTTAGTGTAACATAAATGGCGAAAAAAGTCAATATGAAAAATAAATTTTTTTTGAGGCATAATAATCTTGCCAAAATTAAAATAATATGTTATAATATAAAGCGGAGATGTGGAAAGAATCCTTTGCAAGGCGTCTAAAACTGTTTTGCTAAAAGGAGTGGGGTTTTACCCACTCTTTCGCTTATATATGGAGCGAAAATAGATTATCCTCTATTTTTCAGTATTTGGAGGCTTAAGATGTTATCACCAGAGGAGGTTATCTCTTTCGTTGAGGCGATGGTCGAGGACATATTGAAGGGTAGCGAATATGAGTTGGTAGACGTTACTTATACTAACGAGGGTCGAGGTTGGTTTCTAAGGATATTTATTGATAAGGAGGGAGGTATAACGCTCGATGACTGTCAGAAGTTACATAGCGAGATCGGTCAACATCTCGATGTCGAGGATCCGATCTCTCATAGATACTACTTGGAGATATCCTCGCCCGGTTTAGACCGCCCTTTGAAGAAGGATAGGGATTTCCTAAGATATCAGGGACGAAAGATTAAGATCAAAACTAAGCTTCCCCTAGAGGGAAGAAGGAATTTCACCGGCGAATTGCTGGGATTAAACAATGGTAAAGTAAGCGTCAAATTAGCAGAGGGAGACGCTGTTGATATAGGCAAAGATAATCTAGCCTCGGCTAAATTGCTCGTGGATATAGATGTATAGCTGGATTTATAAATTAAAATAGTAGTTGTAAGCTTTAGGGAGGTAAGTTTCTTATGAACAAGGATTTTATAGGGGCTCTATCCCAAATGGAGACGGAGAAGGGATTAAGCAAGGATATATTGATCGAGGCGATCGAAGCCGCCTTAGTATCCGCATATAGGAAGAATTTCGGGAAAGCTTCTAATGTGCAGGTGCATATAGATGATAGTGGGGATGTCAAGGTCATAGCCCAAAAGATGGTGGTAGAGGATGTCGAAGATCCACTTTGGGAGATCGCCCTTATAGAAGCGAGGTCTCTGAGACCTACTTCCAAGTTAGGTGATGAGATCGAGATTGAAGTCACGCCTAAAAACTTCGGTCGGATAGCCGCTCAGACCGCCAAGCAGGTGGTCGTCCAGAGGTTGCGTGAAGCGGAGAGAGAGATGATCTTCGATGAGTACAAGGACCGCCAGGGAGATGTGGTGACAGGCGTGATCCAGCGTAAAGATGGTAAGAATATATATGTTGACTTAGGTCGAGTGGAGGCGATACTCACTTCCCAAGAGCAAATTCCCAACGAGTCTTATCGACTCAAGGACCGGATAAAATCATACATTGTAGATGTGAAGATGACTACCAAGGGGCCAGTTATATCGGTCTCCAGAACGCACCCCGGCTTGCTGAGGAGATTATTTGAACTAGAGGTTCCTGAGATATTCGATGGAGTGGTTCAGATCAAGGGAGTGGCTAGGGAGGCCGGATATCGCTCTAAGATAGCGGTAAGTTCTACCGATAAGAATGTTGATCCAGTTGGTTCCTGCGTAGGACCAAGAGGAGCGAGAGTGCAGACGATAGTGAGCGAGCTCAGGGGGGAGAAGATAGATATAATCCGCTGGGATGAAGATCCCTCGATATTCGTAGCTAATGCTCTGAATCCGGCTAAGGTGATATCCGTCTCCATTGAAGCGGGTAAGACTGCTACCGTGGTAGTTCCTGATAATCAATTATCTTTGGCGATCGGTAAGGCTGGTCAGAATGCTCGTTTAGCGGCGAAGTTAACCGGATGGAGAGTTGATATCCGCAGCGAGAAGGAGCAAAAGGAGATCATAAGTCAAGAGTGGGGAATTGACTCCCCCGAGGAGAATACCGAGGACGAAGAGGTGGAATCGAAGGTTGAGAAGCCGATTGAGAAAACTAAAGGAGGGGGCGGAGATATTGGTTAGACATAAGCATATACCGCGGAGGATGTGTGTTGGATGCCAAGTAGTGCGACCAAAGAAGGAGCTTTGGAGAATATTGAGGAGTGTGGAGGGGAAGATCGAGTTCGATCCCACCGGAAAGAAATCTGGTCGCGGAGCATATATCTGCCCCCGGATAGAGTGCCTCGATAAGGCGATAAGCAGTGGAAAATTAGCGAAGGCTCTTGCCACTCCCCTCCCGGCGGAATTAGTGACCGAATTGAGGGCCAGAATCGCGGAATGGGAGGGGGAAATTGAGCAAGGAGAGATCGGAGGTGGTCAAATTGAGTAAGATAAGGATTTATCAGTTATCGCGTGATCTTGGGATATCCAACAAGGAGATCCTAAAAGAGCTTAGAAATCTGGGAATTAAAGATAAAACCCATTCTAGTTCTATAGATGAAGAGACGGTTGAGCTAGTTATGGATAGCTTAACTAGTGATGAGAAAGCTGAGAGGAAAGAGAAAAAGCAACTGCAAAAAGTGAAGATACCTCCTATAATTTCTATGGAGGAGTTGGCGGAAAAATTCGATACTTCTGTTGAGGCTGTCTCTCGTTCGCTTAGAGAGGCAGGAGTAGTAATAAGATTCTCCCAGGGGATAGTAGCTGAGGATGTGGCTAAGATAGCTAAGGGGCTTGGCTATGAGATCGAGGTCGAGGATACCGGGGGGGAGGAATTAACCGAGCTGGAGAGGAAACTCATCCCTCAGATCGTAGATCTTCCCGAATCTCTTAAACCTCGTCCTCCCGTTGTCACCGTGATGGGACATGTCGATCATGGAAAGACCTCGCTCTTGGATGTTATCCGCGAGACGAACGTCATTGATGAGGAGTTCGGAGGTATAACTCAGCATATAGGAGCCTATCAGGTTAAGGTTAATGGGCATCGAATCGTATTTCTAGATACCCCTGGGCATGAAGCCTTCACCGCGATGCGAGCTAGAGGGGCGCAGGCTACGGATATAGCGATTCTAGTGGTGGCGGCCGATGATGGGGTGATGCCTCAGACGATCGAGGCGATCAATCACTCTCGGGCAGCCAATGTTCCGATTATAGTGGCTATAAATAAGATCGATAGGGAGGATGCTGACCCCGATAAGGTGAAACAGCAGTTGATGGAGATCGGCTTGGTCCCCGAGGAATGGGGAGGGAATACGATCTGTGTATTAGTTTCGGCTAAGCAGAAGATCGGATTAGATAACCTTCTGGAGATGATCTCTATAGTATCTGAGTTGCAGGAGTTGAAAGCCAATCCCAATCGTCCCGCCCGAGGGGTAGTGCTTGAGGCTCGCTTGGATAGAGGCAAAGGTCCTCTCGCCAACTTACTTGTGCAGAAGGGGACGCTGAAGGTGGGAGATGCGATCGTGGTGGGATCAGCCTACGGACGAGTTAAAGCGATGATGGATGATAAAGGGAAGAGGATAAAGAAGGCTCCCCCTTCTACCCCAGTGGAGGTGCTAGGTCTCTCCGATGTCCCTGAAGCTAGCGATATCCTCTACGTAGTCGAGAACGAGAAGATCGCTCGTCAGATAGGTCAGGAGAGAAAAGAGCGCAAACATCTGGAGTCTCTAGCAGAAAGACCGAAAGCCTCGTTAGATGCGCTCTTCGAACAACTTCAGAGGGGAGAGGTAAAGGAACTCAACATCATACTCAAAGCCGATGTTAGAGGCTCGGTCGAGGCGATAACCAGCTCTTTGTTGAACTTGAGCACCGACGAGGTGGAGATAAAGATCATTCACAGCGGTGTAGGAGCGGTGACCGAATCGGATGTGCTTCTGGCTTCCGCCTCTCAAGCGATAATAATCGGCTTTAACGTTCGGGCGGATGGTGCTGCTCGGAGGATGGCGAAGGAATCCGAGGTTGATATCCGTTTCTATCGAGTCATATATGATGTTATCGCCGATATCACAGCCGCGATAAAGGGTATGTTAGAGCCTAAATATGAGGAGGTAATACTCGGTCGAGCCGAGGTGCGTCAACTCTTCAAAGTTCCCAAAGTTGGTGTTATAGCTGGTTCTCATGTCCTAGAGGGCAAGATGGTTCGCAATATCGACGTGCGGGTGCTCCGAGATGAAGTTGTTGTCCACGAGGGTAAGATCAGCTCCTTGAAGCGTTTCAAAGAGGATGTGCGAGAGGTTGTGGCTGGTTACGAGTGTGGCATAGGTATAGAAAAGTTCAATGATATAAAGGAGAACGATATCATTGAGGCTTTCACTGAACAGGAAATCGAAGCGTAGCTTCGCTGAGGATTGAGATATGAACGTCGGGTACTGCTTGATCGAGATATATATTCCCTCGAGCAATTCCCTCAAGGAGAAGCGTCGAGTATTGAAGAGTCTTATAGATAGGGTGAAAAGCAGGTTCAATGTCTCCATTGCGGAGGTTGAGGATCATGACCTCTGGCGAAAAGCGACGCTCGGGATCGCCTGTATATCCAACAATGGGCGTCATGTCAATGGAGTTTTGGATAAAGTGATAGATTATATTGAGATGGACAGGGAGATCGATATAATAGACTATTCGGTAGAGCTTGTTTGAGCGAGGGGGAGAGGAAATGTTTCAGTATCGACGAAAGGACAGAGTCCAGACTCTAATCCGCGATGAGATAAGCTATCTATTACAGAGAGAGATTAAGGACCCTCGTTTAGAGTTTGTCACTATAACTAGGGTTAAGGTGAGCGAGGATCTCCAACACGCAACGGTCTTTATAAGCGTTCTTGGGGATGAAAAGAGGAAGAAACAAGCGATGGAGGGCTTGACTAGAGCGACTGGATTCATTAGAAGGGAGATAGGTAGTAGAATTAAGTTAAGACTCGTTCCAGAGATAATCTTCAAATACGATGATTCTATAGAAGGTGTCGCTCGTATTCATAGGCTATTAAATGAGATAAGGAATGATAAGCCGGAAAAAGGGATTTAGATTTAGGGTTATATTAATATAAAGGGGGAATTATGGCAGATAATTCATCATTATTGGAGATAGCGAGGGTTATAAGGGAGAGAGATAACTTTGTGATAACCTCGCATATCAACCCCGATGGTGATAACATCGGTTCTCAGCTGGGACTCTTTCTGTTGTTGAAACAGATGGGTAAGGGGGTGAGGTGTGTTGATGCTGACGAAGTTCCTTCAGTCTATAGTTTTCTGCCAGCTAGTGAGGAAGTCATGGTCCTCGATGATAAAGATATAGGCGATCTCTCCGTATTCATAATCGTTGATACCGCTGATTATGAGAGATTAGGGAGGGTCGCACCCCTGCTCGAGCTAGCCGAATTAGTGATAAATATAGATCATCATATTAGTAACAATAGATATGGAGATTTAAATTATGTGGATGAAGAGGCAGCGGCAGTGGGGGAACAGATATACGAGCTAGCCAAAGTCTTGGAGATCGAGATAACGAAGGATATCGCGGAATGCCTCTTCACTGCGATAATTTCTGATACTGGGTGCTTTAGATATGAAAATACTACTCCCAGGACTCATCGTATAGCGGCGGAGCTGATCGAGGCTGGAGTAAATTCGAGATACGTTGTCGAAATGCTCTATGAAACTAAATCGTTCTCTAGCCTCAAGCTCTTAGGCGAGGCTCTCTTCACTCTTCAACTAGGAGCTCAAGGGAAAGTAGCCTGGGCAACCGTATATCGCAAGATGATGGAGGAAGTGGGAGCAACTTATGAGGATCTGGAGGGATTAGTTGAGCAGATAGGGACCCTTAAGGGTCTGGAGATAGCCGTTCTGTTTAAGGAGCTGGATGGGAGGGTGAAGGTAAGCTTTCGTTCTAAAGGGAATAGAGATGTGAATAAACTAGCTTCACTCTTTGGGGGAGGAGGGCATCCTAATGCCGCGGGTTGCTCCCTAGAGCTGGAAATAGAGGAAGCTAGGGAGTTAGTTATAAGTAAGATATCGGAAATATTCTCTTGACTATGGAGCCAAAAAGTAATAAAATATGGATGGAGTAATAAATGTCTTAAAGCCCCCGGGTATGACCTCCTATGAGGTAGTAGCTTATATCCGCAGACTATTAAAGATAAAGAAGGTAGGGCATACTGGCACTTTAGATCCAGCGGCGGCCGGAGTATTAGTTATCTGTTTAGGAAAGGGAACCAAAGTATCCCGCTTTCTCCTCTCTTCGACTAAGACCTATCGAGCTGAGGTGACCTTAGGAATAAGAACATCTACCCTGGATGCTGAAGGAGAGATAATATCTAGAGAAGCTGTTTGCCCTATATCTGAAGATAAGGTAAGGGAGGTCCTAAATCAGTTCCTAGGAGATATCGAACAGATACCTCCGATGGCTAGCGCGATCCATCATCAAGGGCAGAGGCTTTATGAATTAGCCAGACGCGGCGAGGAGGTAGAGAGGGAGAGCAGGAAAGTTCACATATATCGCTTGGAGCAGATCGATTATAGAGAGGGGAAACATCCCATCTTTATCTTAGAGATCAGCTGCTCAAAGGGGACTTATGTGCGGACTCTCTGTTCCGATATAGGCGAGGCTTTAGGCTGGGGAGCATATACCTCCTTCCTCCTGCGCACCAGGGTGGGTCCCTTTAAGATAGAGGATGCGGTGACATTAGAGGAATTGAGGAAAAATGATCCTGTAAATATGATTGAACCTTTAGATAAAGCGTTATCTCATCTACCACCTTTTATAGTAAAAGCGAAAGTTGTAAAAAAGGCCAGAAACGGGGCAATATTATTCCCCAATGATATCGAAGGGGAAGAGGATTTTGAGCTCGGAGATATAGTCAGGATCTATGATCCTTCGGATGAATTGATCGGGATATATAGGATAGATACTGACCACCAGAGAAAATTCGTGCCGCTTCGAATATTGATTTCATAGGTAGGATAATCGCTCGTTTATGATGTATATATGAAGATCATCAGAAATCTTGAGAGTTTAGATAAAGAGTATAACAATGTTGTTCTCACCTTGGGTAATTTCGATGGAGTCCACTTGGGCCATCAGCGACTAATTAATCTTATGCTCGAAAGAGCTAAGGAAATAGGTGGAATAAGCGTAGTTCTCTCTTTTGATCCTCATCCTCAAGCAGTGTTATCTCCCCTCAGTCATCCCTGCCTTATCACTACCCCGGCGGAGAAATCTGAATTGATAGGGAGGCTGGGTGTGGATATATTACTTCTCCTCAATTTTGATCCTTCGATGGCTAGAATGTCCCCAGAAGATTTCATCTCCTATATCCTCAGAGGCGGGTTAGAGGTGAAGGAGATCCTAGTGGGAGAGAGATTTGTATTTGGATATCAAAGGAAGGGGGATATAAAGTGTCTGAGGGAATTGGGGAAAAAGTATGGATTTTACACCGAGGGAGTTGAACCAGTCCGACTCGGTAGGGAGGTCGTATCGAGTAGCAAGGTCAGGGAGATGTTGTTAGAAGGAGAGGTTGAAGGAGCTGGAAGGCTTTTAGGACGTCCCTTCTCCATAGGAGGAACGGTAATTGTTGGGCATAAAAGAGGAAGGTTCTTGGGATTCCCAACCGCTAATATTTCTCCTCCCCTGGAGAAGATAATCCCCGCGGAGGGAGTTTATCTCATCTCAGTTGAATTAGAAGGGGAGATATTTGACGGCCTTTTGAATATAGGTCGTAATCCCACCTTCGCGGATATGGATCTGAGTTTGGAGGCGTATATCCTCGACTTCGATCGGAATATATACGGACGAAAGTTGAATATACTCTTCAGGGAGAGGTTGCGTCCAGAACTCACCTTGGAGACCCCTCAGAAATTGATAGAACAGATGAGGGAGGATGAAAGGAGAGCTAGGAAGATATTAGGTCGAAGAAGGCAGATGACTCACCTTGAAAAGTATAAGTAAAGGAGACTTTCTTGAGTTCTATTATTGAAAGGAGATGAAACACTTGGTTTTAACTAAGGAGAGAAAGCAGGAGATCTTAGCAGAGCAGAGATTGCACGATACCGATACAGGGTCTCCTGAGATTCAGATAGCTCTTCTTACCGAGAGGATCAAGATTATAACTGAGCATCTTAATGTCAACAAGAAGGATTTTCACTCTCGAAGAGGACTTCTGAAGTTGGTTGGAAGGAGAAAAAGATTATTAGAGTATCTAAAAGCGAAAAATGTCTCTAGATATCGGGCTATCTTAGAGAAGCTGAATCTGAGACGATAAAAGGGAGAATGTCAAGTTACAGGAGGATTTAAATTATGCCCGAAGTAGTAGAATTAGAATTAGGAGGAAGAACTTTATACCTCGGAACGGGAGGGGTAGCCAGACAGGCCAGCGGCGCGGTGATGGTGCGTTATGAGGATACGATGGTCCTCATCACCGCGGTGAGGAGTGAGGAACCTCGAGAGAATGTCGATTTCTTCCCTCTACTTGTTGATTATGAGGAGAAGTTCTATGCCGCTGGCAAGATCCCAGGTGGTTTTATCAAGAGAGAGGGGAGACCCCGAACAAAGGCGGTCTTAAGTGGCAGACTGATCGACCGTCCTATAAGACCTCTCTTCCCTGATAATTATCACTATGAAGTTCAGATCATAGCGACCACTCTCTCCGTAGATCAGAGCAACCCACCTGATGTCCTAGCGATGGTGGGTGCTTCCGCCGCCCTATCTATATCGGATATCCCCTTTTTGGGACCAATCGGGGCGGTAAGGGTGGGATATGTGGATGGCGAGTTTGTGGTTAATCCCACCTTTGAACAGTTGGAGATAAGTGACCTAGATCTAATTGTCGCTGGCACCAAGAAGGCGATTAATATGGTCGAGGCAGGAGCCAAGGAGGTTTCCGAAGATCTCCTCTTAGAGGCTATGGCCTTCGGTCACGAACAGATCATAAAGGTTATAGAGATTCAGGAGGAATTGAGGCAGAGATGCGGCAAGCCAAAGCAAGAGGTGCCCCCTGAGGAGATAGATGAGGAATTGGAAACGATGGTTCGTGAGCGAGCGATGAAGTATATAAAAGAGGCGATCGTCATTCCGGGGAAGATCGAGAGAGATCAGGCTCTCAAGATCATACGGGAGAATATCCAAGAAGATATTCTAAGCTGGATGGTAGAGGATGACAAGGATAAAGATAAGCAAGAGGAGATAAGGAGAGATATCAAGAAGATATATGAGAAGTTAGTTAAGGGGGAACTCAGAAGGATGATCTTAGAGGAGAATCGTCGTCCTGATGGTCGAGGTCTAACTGACATCAGACCGATAACATGTGAGGTGGGGATACTTCCTCGAACTCATGGCTCAGCGATCTTCACTCGAGGTGAGACTCAAGCACTAGCGGTAACTACCTTGGGAGCCGTGGGAGATGAACAGATAATCGATGGATTGGAGGCGGAGGAGTCGAGGAAGTTTATGTTGCACTACAATTTCCCGCCCTACTCAGTAGGAGAGG
Organism: uncultured bacterium; assembly: GCA_964609495.1. GTDB lineage: Bacteria > CAZSTA01 > CAZSTA01 > CAZSTA01 > CAZSTA01 > CAZSTA01. Next base: position 11,329 of record CAZSTA010000010.1, read on the forward strand.
TAGCTTTCCTAAGATCTCCTGGTCGAAGGGAGATCGGTCATGGCGCTTTGGCGGAGAGATCGATCGAGCCAATGCTTCCTGATGAGGGTAGCTTCCCTTATACGATTCGTCTTGTCTCAGAGATCTTGGAAGCTAATGCTTCCTCCTCGATGGCTTCTGTCTGCGCCGGAACTCTAGCCCTGATGGATGCTGGAGTCCCTATCAAAAACCCCGTAGCTGGAATATCTGTAGGTCTAATCAAGGAAGAAGATAAGATCGTTATCCTCTCGGATATTATGGGGATGGAAGATCATATGGGTGATATGGACTTTAAGATCGCTGGGACTAGAAAAGGCGTTACCGCTCTCCAGATGGATATCAAAATTGAGGGTGTAAGCTATGAGATATTGAGGGAGGCTTTGTTCCAAGCTAGAGAGGGACGCTTCTTTATTCTGGATAAGATGATAAAGGTCATCGATAAGCCCAGACCCGATCTTTCCCCATACGCACCTCGGATCGTTATGATGGAGATCGATCGCGATAAGATTCGCGAGGTCATCGGTCCGGGAGGAAAGATTATTCGAGGGATTATTGAAGCCACGGGAGCAGATATCGAGATCGAGGATAGCGGAAAGATCTTCATTGCCTCGACCGATGAGAGCAAAGCTCAGCGGGCTATCGAGATGATCGAGAGTCTCACCCAGGATGTTGAAGTAGGAAAAACTTATCTAGGCACGGTTACTAGGATAGCGAAGTTTGGGGCTTTCGTGGAAGTCCTTCCTGGCAAAGAGGGATTACTTCATATCTCTAGACTTTCTAACAGGCGAGTAGCGAAAGTGGAGGATGTTGTTGAAGTCGGCAGCAAAATCTTGGTAAAGGTATTGGATATAGATAGCCAAGATCGAATCAGCTTAGCCAGCGCGGATTATTCCTCTCGGATAGAGAAAGGAGATAGGGACAGAAGGAGATAATCACTCCCTCGGGATTCTTCTCGAGTCCCTCTTCAATTTAAAGAGGACGATTGGGCCGGGGATAGACTTAATCGTCCCCGACATCATCTATCCTGGAGGAACAAGGATTCAGATATCCTCCTATATCCCAGCGGATAGATCCTTTTAAGAGATCTAATTCATTCGAGTGAGTCACAGCATGCCTGATGAGGAGACCTTGAGTAAAGCCTCTTCCATATTATATGAGAAGGTCAATGAGGTGGAGGCGATAAGTCTATAGTCCGTATTTGCTCACTTTGACACTGGATAAATCTGTATTCCAAAATCTCAAAATAATCGAACTATTGTTTGATTTTGCCCTTGTTTTATGATATAATTAGTTAGGACGATAATAAGATGTCTATTTGGCAATCATTATTCTTAGGGCTAATTCAGGGATTAACCGAGTTTCTACCGGTCTCTAGCTCGGGGCATTTAGTTATTATGCAGAAGTTGCTGGGGGTTCAGAAACCCGGGATTACTCTGGAGGTTATGCTTCATTTTGGAACATTGATCGCGGTATTAATATTTTTCTCCTCTGATCTGTATAGGATATATAACTCTCTGAAGATCGGTCTCGTGAAGTTGCTGAAGAGGGAAGATATCAGTGAGATAGGCAGGGCTGATCCTATGATAAGGATCGCTTTTTTTATAATATTAGCTTCTATACCCACGGCGATAATTGGTCTCATCATCGAGAGATTCTTCTCCGAGCTATTTGAGGCTACGCTACCGGTAGGTATATCTCTTATCATTACAGGGGCTATTCTTTGGCTTAGCAGTAAAAAAACAGCGCAGGCTCGTATCTTTGCCGAGATGAAAACCGACGATGCTCTTCTTATCGGCATCGCTCAGGGGTTAGCTGTTATCCCAGGGATATCTCGTTCGGGAGCAACGATCTCTACTGGACTGCTGAGAGGATTAGATAGAAAGGATGCGGCTCGTTTCTCCTTTCTCCTCTCTATCCCTGCGCTCTTAGGTGTTTCTTTAAAGGAGATACCCGAACTGACTCTGAACCCCTCTAATTCGTTAGCTCTTCTTGGGGGAGTGGTAATAGCGGTTATCTCTGGATATATAGCCCTTAGGATACTCATAAATCTGCTAGAGCAGGGGAAATTCTATTTTTTCGCTTACTATTGCTGGGCGGTAGGGATAATAGGTGTAGTAGGTAGCCTTTGGTGAGGGAAGTTGGGAAATAGGAGGTAGTAGATGGAGACGCGGACATAAAGGAGAAGATTTGCTTAAGATTTCTCAATTACAAATTTCTATTTTTTCAGTCATAATTTCCAAGGGGAGATCTCGAAATGTCAACCAAGCGAAAGAAAAGGAAAAAGAAGAGCCTAGCAAGGGAATATAGAAATGAGATAATCGGGGTGGTTCTGTTAGTATTTTCCCTATTTCTCTTCTTCTCCCTTATTTCGAATCTGGCGGGGATTCTTGGGGAGAGTTTAAACCGACTGATTTGGGCGTTAGTCGGTCGAGGTTCATTGCTCTTCGCCAGTATTATAGGGGCTTGGGGTCTCTTGAAGCTGGTAGGGAAGGACATATCCCATCCTTGGGCTCGAGCGATAGGAGTAATTACGTTATTCGAGAGCGTTCTTATAGTTCTTTATTGGCTATTTCCTATTCCAGACGAAACCTTATTCGGCTTGAAGTTGAAGGGAGCGGGGTTATCGGGCGCGCTCCTCGCTGATATTATCCTGGATTATTTCGGAGATGGAGGAACAGCTCTTTTAATCTTATCCCTCTCCTTTATAAGCGTAATCTTAATCGCGGGAGTATCCTTTATAGGTATGGCAAAGTGGCTTTATCACCAAATTATGTCGATTATGGGTAAAGCCTATCGAGGGATCGAAAACCTGGTTGATAGGTGGCTTACTAAGATCGAGGAGAGTACGAAAGGTCTATCCTTCAAGTTGCCTAGTTTGAAGGGAAGATTTAAGAGAAGGACAGTCGAAACCACTCCGATAACGAGAAGTTATCCCCGCGAGAAGATATGGGAGGAAGGAGGGGCCTCTCCTGAAGGAGAAAGAAAGGATATCCCGATATATAACTATGAAGAGAGGATGGAGGATATCCTCAAAGGAGAGGAAGAGATAGCTATTCAAAGTGAGAAGGAAGCCCATATCTATGAGCCACCTCCTCTTTCGCTTCTCTCCGCTGTTCAAGTGGTCCAGAGCAAACAGATCAAGCGGGAATTAGCGATGAAGGCGGAGAGGTTAGAGAGGGCGCTCCATAATTTCGGGGTAGAGGCCTCGATTATGGAGATAAATAGAGGTCCTACTATAACTCGCTTCGAGGTTCTTCCCGCTCCGGGCGTCAAGGTCAGCAGGATAACGAGTCTCTCTAATGATATCGCCTTAGCTTTAGCGGCTCGTAGTGTGAGGATCGAGGCGCCAATCCCCGGAAAATCCGCGGTGGGAATAGAGATTCCCAATAGGGTCCCAACTCCTGTTTATCTGCGAGAAATGTTACAGACCGAGGAGTATATTAATTCTAAATCCCTCCTCACAATAGCTCTGGGGAGGGATGTCGCTGGCTCTCCTATAATCGCCGATCTGGCGCAGATGCCCCATCTACTCATCGCCGGAGCTACGGGAACGGGAAAGAGCGTCTGTGTTAACTCGGTCATAGTGAGTATTTTATATAAGGCTAAACCCTCCCAGGTGAAGTTTATTATGATCGATCCCAAGATGGTTGAGCTAGCGGTCTATAACGGCATCCCGCACCTTAAAGATCCAGTTGTCACTGATGCTGCAAATGCTGGCGATGTCTTGGGAAAGGTGATCGAGGAGATGGAGAACCGATATCGGATTTTTGCTAGGGAGGGGGCCCGCGATATCCATAGATATAATGAGATTGTGAAGGATGACCGCTTTCGAAGAGAGTTGCCTCAGATAGTAATAATAATAGACGAGTTCGCGGACCTGATGGCTGTTGCCCCTAAGCAGATGGAGAGCTCCATCTGTCGCATCGCACAGATGGCTAGAGCAACAGGGATCCATCTGGTTTTATCTACTCAACGCCCTTCAGTCGATGTCATAACTGGCTTGATCAAAGCTAATATCCCCAGTCGCATATCCTTTGCTGTATCCTCTCAGGTCGACTCTCGCACGATCTTAGATATGAACGGAGCGGAAAAGCTTCTAGGAAAAGGAGATATGCTCTACTTTCCCGTAAATGAGCCCAAGCCGATCCGGGTCCAAGGTTCATTAGTTCCAGAGGCGGAGATCGAGAAGTTGGTAGAATTTCTCAAGAAACCTCACTATAAATTGAGGCCTCTGGAGGCTGTAGAAGAGCCACCCTCTGGAGAAGAGGAGGTGGACAGTATCCTATTGGAGAGGGTTTTAGAATCAGTAATCGAACAGGGAGAAATTTCGCTCTCCTCTCTGAGAAAGGATTTGAATATAAACCGCAATCGAGCGGTTCGCATATTAGATGCCCTAGAGGAGATAGGGGTTATCGAACCTGGCAGGAAAAATAAGCCCAGGAAGGTGCTGGTAGCTAGAGAGAAAATCAGTGAATTATTGGAGCGGTTAAGGAGTAAAGCGAAATAATTAATTTGACCTCAAAAAGATATTGACCAAGATGGCTTTAGGTGGTATAATTAGGGTGGGAATATATCTCAAGTTTTTATAACAGGAGGTGATGCTATAGACGATCGAGGGAGTTGGAGCAGTTTATGTGATATAGGTGGAAAGCTTTAGTAAAATTAGGAGGTTGAAGAATGCTAAGGAAAAATTGGGGTTTGCTAGCCTTAGTTCTAGTAATTAGCTTAATGGTATGTTTAGTTTCTCCGGCGAATATTTCTTTCGCTGAGAAGAGAATCAGAGTAGGGATGGTATATGATATTGGAGGAAAGGGAGATAGATCCTTCAACGATTCCGCTTACCGAGGGATTCAATGGGCTGTTAGAGATGAGCTACCCATTGATTATACAGAGATCGAGCCAGGAGCCGATGCCGACCGCGAAGCTGGATTGCGTATACTAGCTGAGCAGGGCTTCAATCTCATCATTGGAGTAGGATTCCTCTTCACCGATGCTATCACCACGGTGGCGAAGGAATTTCCCGATATAAAGTTCGCAATCGTCGATGGTTTCATTTCTGATATGCCCAATGTGGTATCCCTTATGTTCAGGGAGGAGCAAGGCTCCTTCTTAGTAGGGATGATCGCTGCTATGAAGACCGAGACGAAAAAAGTCGGATTCGTAGGAGGAATGGACGTTCCCCTGATCCACAAGTTCGAGGCTGGATATATAGCTGGAGTCAAATATGCCTGTCCAGATTGCGAGATCTTGAGCAACTATGCTGGAGATACTCCTACAGCCTTCGCCGATCCAGTAAAGGGTAAGGAGTTAGCCCTAGCCCAGTATGATAAAGGTGTTGATGTTATCTACCATGCCTCGGGATTGACCGGCGCAGGAGTCTTCGAAGCCGCTATAGAGAAGGAGAAATACGTCATCGGTGTCGATTCTAACCAGAACTATATGGGACATGTGGAGGCAACAGGCGAGAATTATGGCCTTACCAGTATGTTAAAACAGGTCGATGTATCAGTTTATGAGACGATCAAGGCGACAGTGGAAGGAGAGTTTAAGGGTGGTGTCAAGAGATTCAGTCTAGCCGATAAGGGGATCGGTTATGCGGTTGACGAGTATAACGAAGATCTCTTAACTCCTGAGATGATAGAGAAGGTGGAGGAAGCGAAGCAGAAGATCATCGCTGGCGAAATAGAGGTTCCTGAGGAATAGCCTCGGAATGAGCTAATATCCTAGCTTCCACTGGTTATAAGCATATAGATCTAGACATTAGAAGGGGCTAGGGGATGAGCTTCGATATCCTAGCCCTTAATACGAAGTATCAGTAGATCACAAAATTGAAGATTCTTCTCTCATTAGATCTCGAGCGAATCTTGGATCACCCTCCCCTAACCCCTCCCATCAAGGGAGGGGAACTAAAGAGATAAGCCCTATCTGATTGTCCCCTCTCCCCTCGTGGGAGAGGGCCAGGGTGAGGGGGTAATGCGAAGCATAGACTATTATGAAATATAGACTATCTTCAGCGAATAAAATATTAACATTGTGATCTACTGAGTATAGACTTTTTCCCGAGAGGTGTTTCTGCATTGTCCGAGATAGTCATTGAGATGAGGGGAATAACTAAGAGGTTCCCCCGAGTATTAGCCAATGATAAGGTCGATTTCTCCGTCTATAAAGGTGAGATTCACGCCTTGGTTGGGGAGAATGGAGCGGGGAAGACGACCTTGATGAACATCCTCTATGGGTTATATCGCCCGGATGAGGGCGAGATATATATCCGAGGGAAGTTTATTCATATTGCTAACCCTCATGTGGCGATCGAGAACGGCATTGGAATGGTTCACCAGCACTTTATGTTGGTAGAACCTCTGACGGTCGCGGAGAACGTTATCTTAGGAAATGAGCCTAAGAAACGAGGTTTCTTCATCGATAGAGCTAGGGCAGAAAGGGAAGTGCAGGACCTCTCCAATCGCTTCGGCTTTAATATCAATCCTAGAGCTAAGGTAAGCTCTCTTTCAGTAGGTATAGAACAGCAAGTGGAGATAATCAAGGTTCTCTACCGAGGAGCTGATATCCTCATTCTGGATGAGCCAACCGCAGTCCTCACCCCCCAGGAGGTGGAGGAATTATTCTCTATTCTCCGCTCACTTCGAGATCAGGGAAAGACGATCATCTTTATCACCCATAAGCTTCAGGAGGTTATCGCCCTCGCCGATAGGGTGACGGTGATGCGTCAGGGGAGGGTAGTGGGAGTCAAGGATATCGAGGATACGACTAGGGAGGATATCGCTCGAATGATGGTCGGAAGAGAGGTCTTTATGCAAGTTGAAAAGGGCCCTTACAAGCCGAACAGAAAAGTTCTAAGGGCAGAAAACCTAGAAGCTATGGGAAATCAAAAGGCGCTGGCTCTTAGGGGAGTTTCCTTTGAAGTTCGAGAGGGAGAGATATTGGGGATTGCGGGGGTGGAGGGAAATGGACAGACGGAGCTAGTCGAGGTTATAACCGGATTAAGGCCAGCCAGCAGAGGTCGTATTCTCCTATATAACATAGATATAACCAACCTCTCACCCCGCCGAGTGAGGGAAGCTGGTATCGCCCATATCCCAGAGAATAGACGAAAGCGAGGATTGATACTCGATTATAGCGTTGCTGATAATTTAATTTTAGGTGATCATTATCGAGCGCCTTATGCCGGAATTATTGGGCTGAAATTCAAAGTTATCAATGACTATGCTGAGGATATGATCGAGGAGTTCGATATCCGAACTCCTGATGAGGATACCTCCTTGAAATTCCTCTCAGGTGGTAATCAACAGAAGGTGATTGTCGCTCGTGAGTTAAGTCGAGAACCCAGTCTTTTGATCGCGGCTCAACCCACGCGAGGGTTAGATATCGGAGCCATCGAGTATATCCATCATCGCCTGATTGAACAGCGCGATCAAGGGAAAGCGATCTTACTCGTTTCCGCGGATTTGACAGAGGTGATGTCCCTATCCGATAGGATTGCGGTGATGTATAAGGGGGAGATAGTGGGAGTCCTCTCCCAAGAAGAGGCTACTGAGGAGGAGCTGGGGCTATTTATGACGGGAGTGAAGAGGCAGGAGCTGGTCACTGATGGAGTATCCTGAATTTAGATAATATGGATAAATACAACAGTAAGATAAAGGAATTCTTAGCTAATTACCTAAGGCCCAGATCGAACTTATTATTAGAATTAGGCACTCCGCTACTTTCTCTCCTGATAGCTCTAGCGGTAGGAGCGATAGTTATAATAATTATAGGAGAGAATCCTCTCAGCTTTTATAAAGTGCTATTTGGTTCTGCTTTAGGTAGAGTTACGGGATGGGGAAACGTTATCTATAACGCTACTGGATTGATCTTCACTGGTTTAGCAGTCGCTTTTGCTTTTCGCTGTGGTCTCTTCAATATCGGGGGCGAGGGACAGATGATGATCGGCACTTTCCTCGCCACCTGGGTCGGTTTTACTTTCACCAATCTCCCCTCGGTGTTGCATATTCCCTTGTGCATCCTTATGGCGATGGTGGGAGGAGCATTGTGGGCTTCGCTCCCCGGCTTCTTGAAGGCTAGATTTGGGGTTCACGAGGTCATCAACACTATTATGTTAAATTGGATATCGCTATCATTAACTTTCTACCTGGTCCTGCGCTATAAAGCTCCGGCGACTGAGGCTATGAAAAAAGCTGGGGTGAAGCAGATGATTCCTCGCACCGCGGATATCATCAGAACCGCTTGGCTTCCTCGTCTTCACGATGTTTTGGCGCCTTTGGGGATCGACTTCCCCGCTAACAATCCAGCGAACGCCTCCATCTTAATCGCTATCGTAGCTATTTTACTGACCTACTATCTACTCTGGAAAACTAAGTGGGGATATGAGATTCGGGCGGTAGGGTATAATCCGAGCGCCGCGGAATATAGCGGGATAAGTGTGACCAAAAATATAATCCTAGCAATGGCGATCTCAGGGGCTTTTGCAGGTCTAGTTGTCACTAACCAAGTAATGGGTTTTAGACATCATTGGCGTCAGGAACTCTTCACTGGATTAGGCTTTGGAGGGATAGGGGTAGCCCTCTTAGGAAAGTGTCATCCCTTTGGGATAGTCCTTTCCGCTCTGCTCTTTGCCACCTTGAACTATGGGGCTTTAGCGGTAGATGTCTTCTTTCCCAAAGTCCCTCGGGAACTCGTTATGGTTTTAGAGGCGCTTATAATAATTCTGGTGGTAGTAAGCGATGAGATAATAAGGAGGAAACTCCAGCGTCGTCTCCAGGAGAGAGAGGCTGCTCTAGGGGAGACTTAAGACGGAGGGATTGATAAATTTGCTAGGTGACATTATAAATGCTGAAACCTTTGCCTCGGGGGTCCGTTTAGCAACTCCTTTAGCTTTAGGGGCGCTGGGGGGAGTATTTTCTGAGAGACCTGGTGTTGTTAATATCGCTTTAGAGGGGATTATGCTTACCGGTGCCTTCACCGCCATTGCGGTAACTAATTTCACCCATAACCCCTGGCTAGGAATATTAGGAGCTATACTGGCTGGAGTTTTGATCGCTTTAGTTCATGCTATAAGTTGTGTAACTTTCAAAGCTAACCAGATCGTAAGCGGGGTAGCTATCAATATCTTCGGGAGTGGGATAACTGTCTTCTTCTCCTGGTTGCTCTTCAACGGAACTCAGATTATGGCTCTGGAGAGGTTGCCTATCTGGAAGATACCCACTTCGGAGAGTACTCCGCACTTTCTAAAGGTTTTGGTAACGCTCTTTGGCAATTATTCTCCTCTAGTTTATATCGCATTGCTCATAATATTAGTCTCCCATCTAGTTATCTATAAAACCCCCTTTGGTTTACGCCTTAGAGCGGTGGGGGAACATCCCCAAGCCGCCGATACCTTGGGGATAAGTGTAGATAAGATGAGATATATCGGAGTGATGTTAAGTGGGGCTTTAGCTGGCTTAGGTGGAGCTTTCCTCTCGCTAGAAGTAGCTCATTACTTCGTCAAGGAGATGACTGGAGGGCGAGGTTTTATCTCCTTGGCCGCGATGATCTTCGGAAAGTGGACTCCCTTAGGCGCAGCAGGGGCAGCCTTATTCTTTGGATTAGCGGAAGCTTTAGCTATTAGGTTACAGGCCTATAACATCCCGGTCCAATTTGTGAATATGCTGCCTTTCCTTCTAACTATGTTTGTATTAGTAAGCGCAGTCGGACGAGCTGTTCCTCCTGCGGCTGATGGGATACCTTACGAGAAGGAGGGTGGTTAACCGATTTCGGTTGAGGGGAGATTTTCTCCCCCAGTGGAGGTGGTCTCGAAGGATGACTGTAGGGACAAAATTAAAAAATAGAAGAGAGGCTGTGCAGCTCTCTTGGGAAGAGGTAAGCGATAGGACCAAGATTCATCGTAAATTTATCCAAGCTATGGAGAGTGAGCAGTATGACTTATTACCAGGGGGGATCTATACCAGGGGTTTTTTGCGTACTTATGCCGAGTTTTTGGGCTTAAACGCGGATGAGATAGTCCGAGAATATTTAGAGAACGAGAGCACTTACGAGGAAAGAGAAGAAGCTGAGATGAGGAGGGAGCTTTCCCAGGTCCAGCAGGTAGGAGGGAATGCAAGTGGAGATATAGGCGAGACTATCGAGGAATATAAAGAGCGTAGAGGTAACAAATTTATGTTGTTCTTGAGATATGTTATGCTCAGCTTGTTTATCTTGATATCGGCAAGTGTGATAATCTGGACTTTATGGCTCTCGAAGATCGAAGAAAATCCTCTTGATACCTATTTCCCCTTTTCCTCTGCTACTGAGGATAATAGTGAGAAAGGCATTGAGGAGAGGGAATTTCCTATCGCTACTGAAGAGGAGATGCCAGAAGAAGTCGTTGAGGGAGAATTTGAGAGTACGCCTCCTCCAACTGAGGAAGTTGTTATGAAAGAGGAGGAAGAGGCTCTTGTTGCTGTTACAAGCGCTGGAGAGATTAGCAAGAAAGAAGAGGAAAAAAGCGAAGAAATCGCTTTCTCTCCAGCCAGTGAAATAGTTCCCCTCCCTATCGAGGAAGTTGTAGAACCTGCCGCAGAGGAGGTTGAAGTCTCAGAAGAGGGAGAGGAGAGCTTATCACCTGTAACCCTCTCTGAGAGTGAAAGTAAAGTTATCTTGAGGATAGTTGCCAGGGAAGAAGCTTGGCTACTGGTAAGAGTGGATGGAGAGAAAGTCTTAGAGAATGTCTTGGATCCTGGAGAAACTCGCAGTTGGGAGGTCAAAAAGGATATATTTATACGAATGGGAAACGCTGGGGGGACTGAAGTATATCTAAATGATGAATCTGTGGAGTCTTTAGGAAAGAGCGGAGAAGTTACTAACTGGGAATATTCGTTACCTCAGGAGCAATAGGGGTGGAGGATTTACCCTATAGAATAAGCATAATAAGTTTGGGATGTCCTAAAAATCTGGTCGATTCCGAGATCATGTTGGGGGTCTTGGATCGGGCAGGGTATGAGATCACTCATATTCCCGAGGAAGCGGATATCATTATCGTAAACACTTGTGCCTTTATAGATGAAGCTAAGGAAGAAGCGATCGATACCATCATTCAGGCCGGGCAATTGAAGGAAGAGGGTAACTGTTCGAAATTGATAGTCGCTGGTTGTCTGGCTCAGAGATATAAGGATGAACTGCTAGTTGAGATGCCGGAGATCGATGCTTTAGTGGGGGTAAGTGAGATAGAAGATATCGCTAAGGTAATTGATGAGGCTTTAAGAGATGGACGCCCTACTTGGGTAAAAGATCCGACTTATGCCTTAGATTATCCCCTACCTCGCTATCAACTGACCCCTTCTCATACAGCCTATATTCGCATAGCTGAAGGGTGCGATAATAGATGTTCCTATTGCGTTATACCCGACTTGAGAGGATCATATAGAAGCAGACCTATAGAAGATATACTAACCGAAGCCGAGAAGTTGGTAAAGCGGGGAGCGAAAGAATTGGACTTAATAGCGCAAGATACTACTAGATATGGATCGGATTTATATGGAAAGCCGAGCCTGATCGAGCTATTAGAGAAACTAGTCGGGATCGAAGATCTCAGGTGGATAAGGATACTATATGCTTATCCTCGTTATCTATCGTCCGAGCTTTTGGAGTATATAGCCTCGGAGGATAAGATATGCAACTATATAGATATTCCTCTGCAACATATAGATGATGATATTCTGAGGGCTATGAATAGACCATTTACTCTTAAGATATTGGAAAAGCTCATAGCTGAGATCAGAGAAATCATACCAGAAGTTACCTTGCGAACTTCGTTAATAGTTGGCTTTCCAGGAGAGACGGAAGTTCAATTCAAGAGGTTATCGGATTTTGTAGAGAGAACTCGTTTCGAGAGGCTAGGGGTCTTTACCTATTCTCAGGAGGAGGGAACTCCAGCCGCTCAGTTACCAGGTCAGATCTCAGATAAGGTAAAGCGTGAGAGAAAAGATCAAATTATGAGGTTGCAAGCAGATATATCTTATGAGATAAACGAGCATCTTATAGGTAAGGTTATCCCAGTGCTGGTTGAGGATCTCTCTGATGATTCGGATTTTCCCTGGGTAGGGAGATCGGAAAGAGATGCTCCTGAGATAGATGGGCTCGTCTATATCGCGGGAGACGAGCTGGAGATAGGAGATATTATAAACGTTAGGATAACCGAGGCCGATGTTTATGATCTATATGGCGAGATCGCTCAATGATGAGGAATATCTATTAGGAACGGGAGGGATAAACTATCGATGTCAGCCGCTGAGATAATAACTGTTGGAACTGAACTCCTCCTTGGACAGATAGTTGATACTAATGCCGTCTATTTAGCTCAACAACTGGCGGAATTAGGAATAAGCTTATACTATAAATCAACTGTGGGGGATAATAAAGAGCGTCTGACAGAGATCATCAAAAAAGCTCTCTCCCGCTCCGATCTGATCTTCATAACTGGGGGCTTAGGCCCTACAATGGATGATATAACCAGAGAATCTATCGCTTCTGCTGTAGAGGAGAGGATAGTAGTAGATGAGGAGGCCGCCGAGCAGATAAGATCATACTTTAAGCGGAGAGGGCGGAGTATGGCGGAGAGCAATATCAGACAGGCTGAATTCCCCGAAGGGGCAAGAGCTATACCTAATGGATATGGAACAGCTCCTGGAGTCCTTTGGCAGAAGGATAATAAGATGATCATCGCGATGCCTGGAGTTCCCACAGAATTTAAACATATATGGTCAGAGAAGGTTATCCCCATTCTCAGAGAGCAGGGTTTAATAGGTGAGACGATCATAAGATCGCGGGTGCTTCGTTTAGCAGGTATCGGAGAGTCCAGTTCCGAGAAGTTAGTCTTGGATATATTAGAGAAGCAAGATAATCCAACTATCGCTCCTCTAGCTCACTGGGGAGAGGTTCATTATCGTATCACAGCCCGAGGGAATAGTGAAGAGGAGATAGAGAGGATGCTCGATGAGACTGAGGCGAAGCTCAAAGAGAGATTTGGCGACTACATATATAGTAGGGATGAAGAGACGCTTGAGCAGAGAGTTGCCTCTCTGCTCATCGAGAAAGGAAAGACGATAGCAGTAGCAGAATCTTGTTCTGGAGGACTTATATCCAGTCGTCTGACCGATATCCCAGGTAGTTCGAAATACTTCAATAGAGGTATCGTAGTCTATAGTAATGAAGCTAAAATTCAAATCTTGGGTGTTAAGGAGGAAATCCTTAGAAGATATGGAGCTGTTAGTTCCCAAACAGCTCAGGAGATGGCAAGGGGAGTTAGAGATATAAGCAGGACAGATCTGGGATTAAGTTCTACTGGTATAGCTGGTCCAACGGGGGGAACTCCCCAGAAGCCAGTAGGATTAGTTTATATAGCTTTAGCTGACAAGAAGGAAGTCAGATGTTCAAGGTTTATGTTCGGGGGAGAAAGAATTCGAGTCAAATATAGTACCTCACAAGCCGCACTGAATATCGTGAGGCTCCATCTTATAGGGAGTAACATAGAGATCGATCATTAATAGGAGGTCTTCAAGATATGAGTATTCGTTCCTTCATCGCGGTTGAGTTAGAAACCGAGATCAAGAAGAGGATGGAGGAGTTTATCGATAAACTGAGGCCAGCAAAGGCTGGGGTTAAATGGATCGAAGCTCAGAATATGCATATAACCTTAAGATTTCTAGGAGATATAGAGGAGAATATGATAACGAAGCTATCCCAGGCTTTGGAAGAGGTACTAAAGGATAGAAAGATCTTCATTCTGAAATTCGGTGGTCTAAATGCTTTTCCCAATCTAAGACGTCCTCGGGTTTTAGTCGTTGGGGTGCGCGAAGGAGCAGATGGATTAGTTCGCATACACGATGAACTTGAGGAGAAGATCACGGAATTAGGGTTTGAGAAAGATGACAAGAAATTTTCCCCTCATCTGACTTTGGGGAGAGTTAGATCTAGCAAGAATAAGGATAGACTGATGGAGATATTCGCGGAATTAGGTCCAATAGTTGAAGAGCAAGGGTTAACTTCAAAAGTGGAGAAGGTAATATTGATGAAGAGTCAACTCACTCCTCAAGGACCCACTTATACTCCCCTTAGCGAGTTTAAATTAACCTCCCTTCCAGATTAAAGTAAACTTTTTAATTCTGGTAACTTTCTAACCTTTATATTTTTGGAAGTGAAAGTTACCAGAACACTTGAGCTTTATTGACTGCAAAAGTTTCCTTTATCCCCTGAGCCATATCCAAAGTTTAAAACAGAGCTGGATAACTCCTGCTCCATCTATATTCCAAGAATCTGGAGATTCCAAAAATTGGGATCTATCCTCCAGTTATACCTAGCTAAATTATATGAGTAAAATGGTAAACTATTAAGATCACAACTAGGTATTGGCCTTGATATTTCTCATTTAGAGATATATTCTAATTAAGGAGGTTTTTACTATCTATGGCAACTAAAGATGATAATAAGGACGGGGAAAAGGAAAAGGCTGTAGGGATAGCTATAACCCAGATCAGACGGCAGCATGGAGAAGGAGCTATTATGAGGTTAGGAGAACGTCCCAACTTAACGATAGAGTCGATTTCCACTGGTTCTTTACCCTTGGATATAGCTTTAGGAGTAGGAGGGATCCCTCGCGGGAGGATCACGGAGATCTTTGGTCCCGAGGCGGCGGGAAAAACTACTTTAGGTTTACATGTGCTCGCTGAGGCTCAGAAGACAGGTGGAATTGCCGCTTTTATTGATGTTGAACATGCCCTTCCGGCCGAGTATGCGCGAGAGTTGGGAGTGGATATAGATAATCTCTTGGTATCTCAGCCTGATACTGGGGAGCAGGCGCTCGATATCGTTGAGACCTTGGTCAGAAGCGGAGCAGTTGATGTTATAGTTATAGATTCGGTTGCCGCTTTAGTTCCTCGGGCTGAGATCGAAGGGGATATGGGAGATTCTCACATGGGGTTACAAGCTCGTCTGATGTCCCAGGCTATGAGAAAGTTGGCTGGGGCGATAAGCAAATCGAACACCAGCGTTATCTTCGTCAACCAGATAAGGGAGAAGATCGGGGTGATGTTTGGAAATCCCGAAACCACTCCTGGCGGAAGAGCTTTGAAGTTCTACTCCTCCGTCCGTATAGATATTCGCCGTATAGAGTCTTTGAAGGATCGAGATGTGCCAATAGGCATCAGAGTGAGGGCTAGAGTGGTGAAGAACAAGGTAGCTCCTCCCTTCCGCAAAGGAGAGTTTGATATAATCTATGGGAAGGGCATATCCAGAGAATCTGGTATTATTGAAATGGGAGTAAGTCTGGGGATCATCGATAAGAGCGGTTCTTGGTACTCCTATGGCGATATGAGACTGGGTCAAGGTAGAGATAATGTTCGCAGTTATCTAGCTGACAATCCTGAGCTAGCCAAGGAGATCGAGAATAAGATCAGACAAGTTGTCTCTCCCCCTCCTGCTGAGGAGGAAACAGAGGAAGAAATATCTCCAGAAGAAGATGAGTTAGAGTTAAGTTAATTTTCCTCATAAGGAGCGTGATCTTGTATCCCTAAAATAACCTCTATCGAAAGGCAGAAACGAAACCCCTCTCGCCTCTCGGTATTTATCGATGATAAATTCAGCTTTGGGGCGGAGGAGAGCGTTGTCTATTCTCTTGGTCTTGAGGAAGGTCAAGAGATCGATCGAGATAAGATAGAGGAAGCGTTGGAGCGGGAGGAATTCAGGAAAGCTAAGGAGTATTCTTTTCTCCTCCTGTCATCTCGTCAACGTAGCGTTTGGGAGATAGAGCAGAAACTTTCTCAGAAGGGATACCAAGAGATAACAGTCGATAAAGTCATAGCTTATCTATCCGAACTCCATCTCCTTGATGATCGGGAATTCGCTCGAGCTTGGATAGAGGGGCGTCTGCGAGCAAAGCCGATGGGCTCCCATCGCTTAGCTTTGGAGCTTAGAAGGAAGGGGCTTGATGCTCAGCTTATCAAGGAGTGTCTAGCTGAATATTTTGAGGGTCTCGATGAGGTTGAGATAGCCAGATCTCTGGCTTTTAAGAGGCGTAAAAGATATAAAGATTTAGCTCCTGAGACGATCAAGCGAAGATTACAGAATTTTCTACTAAGAAGAGGTTTCTCATATCAGGTAATTAGTGAAGCTCTAAACGATCTTTGGGAAGATACCTATTAGAAGTTGGACATTGACAATTGAATAGGAGGTGAGTGATTATCAATATCCTTAAATATCTTTTCGACATAATTATCCTGATCGGATGTGTCGCTGGTGGCTATTGGGTGAGAAGATATATTGAGAAAAGGATGCTCTCCATTGCTGAGGAACGAGCGGCGAAGATCTTAGAGGATGCTGAAAAGGAAGCGGATGCGAAGAAGAAGGAAGCACTCTTGGAAGCTAAGGATGGAGCTTACAAAATCCGCATAGAAACTGAAAAGGAGATTAAGCGGAGTAAAAGGGATTTATCAAAGCTGGAAGAGCGTTTGCTAAAAAGAGAGGAAAATCTGGAGAGAAGGATTAACTCTCTGGAGAGAAGAGAGAGGGATTATGCCAATAAGGAGAGGGCAATAAATAGGACAAGGGATGATCTAGCTAAACTGAAAGTTGAAGAGCTGAAGCGTCTGGAGAGAATATCGAATTTGACCTCAGAAGAGGCCAAAGAGCTTTTGCTCAATGAACTGAAGAGCGAGATCAAGCAGGAAGCCTGCCTCCTCATCAAGGATGCGGAGGAGAAGGTTAGAAATGAAGTTGATAGAAAATCTCGAGAGATCATAGTCCAAGCAATCACCAGTTGTGCAGTCGATATGACGGTCGATAATACTGTATCCTCGGTTCCCCTACCAAGTGAGAAGATGAAGGGACGGATAATCGGACGGGGAGGAAGGAACATCAGAACTTTGGAGATGCTAACAGGCGTCGATCTCATTATCGATGATACTCCGGAGGCGGTCGTCCTCTCAAGCTTCAATCCCTTAAGACGGGAGATAGCTCGTATCACTTTGGAGAAGCTCATCACTGACGGAAGGATTCATCCTGCTCGGATCGAAGCGATGGTCGAGAAAGCGAAGAGTGAGGTTAATAATAGCATTAGAGAGGCAGGAGAGCAGGCGCTCTTCGAGCTTAAGATCAACGGAGTCCATCCGGAGTTAGTGAGACTTTTAGGCAGACTGAAATTCAGGAGTAGTTTTGGACAAAATGTATTGAGGCATTCTTTGGAGGTAGCTCACCTAGCCGGAGTAATGGCAGCAGAGATAGGGGCAAATTATAATTTGACGAAGAGGGCTGGGCTACTCCATGATATCGGAAAGGCTATAGATCACGAGGTAGAGGGCCCACATGCTGCGATCGGGGCTGAATTAGCGAGACGCTATAAGGAATCTCCGGGAGTTATTCACGCCATCGCCGCTCATCATGGCGAGGTTGCGCCTGAAACTGTGGAAGCTGTTTTAGTTCAAGCCGCCGATGCGATCTCAGCCTCTCGACCAGGATCACGCCGTGAGGTTTTGGAGGCTTATATAAGGAGACTGGAGAAGTTGGAGGAGATTGCCGCTTCCTTCGATGGTATTCAGAGATCCTATGTGATACAAGCTGGGAGAGAGATAAGGGTAATGGTCCAGCCAGAGATAGTAGATGATCTAGGAACCGTTAGTCTGGTAAGGGATATAGTCAAGAGGGTGGAGAAGGAGTTAGAATATCCAGGACAAGTCAAGGTAACAGTCATTAGGGAAACTAGGGCTGTTGATTACGCAAAATGAGGACCATAAAGGACGATCTAATACAGATAGATCGTCCTTTTTAAACTGGAGACTGGAAAATGATAATCACCATTGGCTTAACTGCCAATTTACGATCTGGGAGGATTTAATGCGACAAGTTGATTTACATATTCATACTCTCGCCTCTGACGGAACTTATACTCCTGAAGAGGCGGTAAAGCAGGCTTATGAGTTGGGTCTTGCGGGGATCGGCATATCTGATCACGATGCGATCGAATCGATAGCTCCAGCTATCGAGTTTGGAAAGGTATATGGAGTGGAAATAATACCGGCTATCGAGCTATCGACCGATATTGAGGGTAAAGAGGTCCACATATTAGGATATCTGATAGATTATGAGGGTGAAGAGTTAAAAGCTAAACTTGAAGAGAGAAAAGTATCGAGATATAATCGGGCAAAGAAGATGGTTGCTAAACTAGGCGAATTGGGATTTCCTCTCGATTGGGAGAAAGTGAGAGGGTCCGATCCTGATCAAGCTTTGGGACGCCCTCATGTCGCTAGAGCGATGATAGAAGCAGGATATGTTAAAAACATGGGAGAAGTTTTTTCCAAATATATCGGGGTCGATGGTCCTGCCTATGTACCCCACCAGAGGCTAACTCCCGCAGAGGCGGTGAAGCTAGTGCTAGAGGTCGGAGGACTTCCGGTGTTAGCTCATCCTGGATGTGGAAGTGGCGGAGAGATCATCGAGGAATTGGTAGAGGCTGGTTTAGTAGGAATCGAAGCTTTCCATTCCAGACATACCCCTTCGATCACAGATTATTATCTGGAAGTAGCGGCTAAATATTCTCTGCTAGTTACTGGGGGATCGGATTGTCATGGCCCAGGAGAAGGTCGAGAAATTTTGATGGGGAAAGTAACTGTTCCCTATTCTACGGTGGAGAAGATGTATCAAATGAAAGCGAGTATCTTCGCTGAGAGTTTAAGGGCATGAGGAGCAAAGCAACGGTTATAACCTATGGATGTCAGATGAATAAACGAGATTCGGAGATCCTCTCTGGCCTATTAGCCGAGATGGGTTACGAGTTAACCAAAGATCTGGAGGATTCCGACTTAATTTTGATAAATACCTGTTGTGTGCGAGAGAACGCGGATAAGAGAATCTATGGGCGAATAGGGTCTTTGAAACGTTTGAAGGATAAGAACTCAGAGTTGATCATGGGAGTATGTGGATGTCTGGCACAAAAGGATAAGGAATTTATGGCTCGGCGCGCCCCTCATATCGATCTGGTATTGGGGACTTTTGGCTTCTCTCAGCTTCCTCATCTCATCGAGAAGATCAAGCGGGACCGTCAACAGATAGTTGCTTGCTGGGATAAGGAGGAAGGAGAGCCACTCGAATCGATATCGAGGCGGGAGGATGATCTTAAAGCTTGGGTCTCGATAGTCTATGGATGTAATAATTTCTGCTCCTATTGTATAGTTCCTTATGTTCGAGGGAGGGAGAGGAGTCGCCCGCAGAAAGCTATTATTCGCGAGGTGGAGGAATTAGCAGATAAAGGCTATAAAGAGATTACACTTTTGGGACAGAACGTAAACTCCTACAGGCGCGATTTAGAGGGGAAGCCCGCCTTTGCTGATCTATTATATTCTCTTAACGAGATAGAGGGTGTGGAGAGATTTAGATTTACCACTGCTCACCCGCGCGATGTTCCTGATAAGTTAATATATGCGATGAGGGATTTGCCCAAAGTCTGCGAACACTTTCACTTACCTCTACAATCTGGTTCTGATCCTATACTAAAGGCGATGAATAGAGGATATACGACCAGCTATTATCGAGAGCTAGTCGATAGGATACGTAAGGAGATCCCAGATGTAGGTTTAACCACCGATCTAATTGTAGGTTTCCCCGGAGAGACGGAGGAACAGTTTTAGGAATCGTTAGAATTCATTCTTCAGATCGAGTTCGATTCCGCTTTCACCTTTGCCTATTCCCCTCGTTCTGGAACTGCCGCCGCGGCTATGGAGGATTCGGTTCCTCCCGAAGTTAAGCGGGAGAGATTACATAAGCTGATCGAGATGCAGAATGAGATCAGTTACAAGGTCAATCAGCGAAGAGTAGGAACTGTGGTCGAGATAATGGTTGAAGGTGTTAGTGAGAAAAATCCCAATAGACTGATGGGATTGAGTAGGGAGAATAAAGTAGTTTTATTCCCTGCTAAGAGAAGAATAGAGAGTGGGAATTGGAGATCAGGAAAACTTCCTGCGAGAGGGGATATCGTAAAGATCAAGGTCGCTGAAGCTAGAGCTTGGACGCTATATGGGGATATAGCGAGTTAGGTTGGATTAGAGTCGATCTGATCGGTAATGTCAGTTCCTAGAAATCAGTGTTTTTATCAGGATAACGCTTGTCGTTTTCGGAGTTTTATGATAAAATTAAGGTCAAGATATCTCATAGAGGAATTGTATATCGGATTTGCGATCGATAGAATAGCATCGGAGGTCAACCAAGATGCCGCAATTGACACCAATGATGCGTCAATATATGAAAGTAAAACAGAAATATCCTGATGAACTTCTCTTCTTCCGTATGGGAGATTTCTATGAGATGTTCTTCGAGGATGCCAAGATCGTATCTAATGAGCTCGATATAGCTTTAACCTCTCGGAATCAGGGAAGTAAGGAACCGATCCCGATGGCAGGCGTCCCCCATCACTCAGTGCAGACCTACATCGCTAGGCTAATCAAGAAGGGCTATCGGGTTGCCCTTTGCGATCAGGTTGAGGACCCTAAGTTGGCACGAGGATTGGTCAGACGAGAGGTGATCAGGATTATCACCCCCGGGACGGTGTTAGATGATATATCTTTAGAGAAGGGGAGTAATAACTTCCTCCTCTCGCTTTCCCGTTCTAGCTCTGGGAATAGTATAGGGGTCGCTTTCATTGATATATCTACTGGCGATTTTCTGGTGACTCAATTTGAGGGAGAAGACGCTCTCGATAAGCTATTGATCGAGATCTCGCGCTTTCGTCCCTCGGAGTGTTTGATACCTGCTTCGTTAGTGGAGGATGAAGGTTTTCTCCGCTCTCTTAAAGATCAGTCCGATATGCTCCTTACCCCACGCAAGGATTGGTCATTCTCGCTAGAGAAGGGACGAAAGGAACTTCTTGATCACTTCCACACTGTATCCTTAGAGGGATTCGGATGTGAGAATCTTCCTCAAGCTATCTCGGCCGCAGGAGCCGCTTTGGAGTATGTGCAAGAGACGAGTCGTTCTTCCTTAATTCATATAAACCAACTCCGCACTTATTTTAACACCGATTATCTCATACTAGATTCAACTACCCAACGTAACTTGGAGATTACCCATAATATCAGGGATAATTCCCGCCGAGGAACATTACTTGAGATAATTTTGCGAACAGTAACTGCAATGGGGAGTCGCCTTCTCCACCATTGGCTCTTACAGCCGCTCTGGGATGTGGAGGAGATTCGGAAGCGACAGGACGCAGTTGAGGTCTTCTATCAGGATGTCTTTTTGAGACAGGACTTGAGAGAATTACTGAGAGGAGTATCCGATTTACAAAGGTTAGTCGGTAGGATATCCTCAGGAAATGCTAATGCGCGAGATCTCGTCTCCTTGAGAGATTCGTTGAAGCAGATACCCAAGTTAAGAGCCTTATTAAGTAGAGTCCCCACCACGCTCTTACAATCCCTAGCGGAACAATTAGATGAGGTTGGAGAGGCTATATCCATAGTTGATAGGGCGATTGAGGAAGAGCCACCGTTGGCTCTGCAAGAGGGGGGGTTGATCAGGAGGGGATACAATGAACAATTGGATGAGATACGCGATTCGATCCATGATAGCAAGGAGTGGATCGCTAGTCTTGAGAGCAGAGAGCGGAAGAGAACAGGGATCAAGAATCTAAAAGTTGGCTTCAACAAAGTCTTTGGCTATTATATCGAGGTGACGAAATCCAATTTGAGAATGGTCCCCGATGATTATATCCGCAAGCAGACGCTCGTCAATGCCGAGCGATTCATCACCCCACAATTGAAGGAATACGAATCGAGGGTTCTGGGGGCGGAAGAACGTATCAATACGATGGAGTATGAGCTATTTGTGGAGGTTAGAGAGAATGTTGCTCTATATACGGAGAGGATTCAGAGAACCGCTGGGGCTTTAGCTCAACTGGATGTTCTCTCCGCTCTAGCGGAAGTCGCGGTTGAGAATGATTATGTAAAGCCCGAAGTCAATGGAGATGACAAGATAATCATCAAGAGGGGCCGCCATCCGATGGTGGAGAGGTTTATAGGTCGAAATGGATTCATCCCTAACGATGCTTATATAGATAATGAGGAGAGGCGCCTAGTAATCGTAACTGGGCCAAATATGTCGGGTAAATCCACCTATCTTAGACAGATAGCGATAATAGTTCTGATGGCTCAGATGGGAAGCTTCGTTCCCGCGGATCAGGCTACGATCGGGGTAGTAGATCGTATCTTCACCCGCGTGGGGGCTTAT
Source organism: uncultured bacterium (assembly GCA_964609495.1). Classification (GTDB taxonomy): domain Bacteria; phylum CAZSTA01; class CAZSTA01; order CAZSTA01; family CAZSTA01; genus CAZSTA01. The sequence continues at coordinate 33,601 of CAZSTA010000010.1, forward strand.
GATGATCTGACGATGGGGCAAAGCACCTTTATGGTCGAGATGAATGAGACTGCGAATATCCTTAATAATGCTACCTCGAGAAGCTTGATCATTCTTGATGAGATCGGAAGGGGGACAAGCACCTTCGACGGTCTCTCGATCGCTTGGGCGGTCGCGGAATACATTCATCAGCAGAATAAGATCGGAGCAAAGACCCTCTTTGCTACTCATTATCATCAACTAACGGAATTAGAGGAGCTCTTGCCGGGGGTGAAAAATTGCCATATCTCCATCGTGGAGAAGGATGATGAATTGATCTTCATTCGCGAGGTGGTCGATGGCCAGTCGGATAGAAGTTATGGGATTCAAGTTGCTAAGCTAGCCGGACTTCCCGAGGAGGTGATCGGGCGAGCCAGCGATATCCTCAAGAAACTGGAGGAGGAAGCCGCGATCGATGTGAGATATGAAAGGTCTCGCTCGAAGGGGAGACGATCTAGGGCTAGAAAATCAACAACTGATACTGGACAGTTACCGCTCTTCACCGCTGCTCCCGATCCGATAATTGAAGAGCTGAAGAGAATGGATGTTACGAATATGACGCCGCTTGAGGCTCTAAATAAGCTATATGAATTGAAGAAGAAGGCTAGCGATTAACTAGCCAAGATGAGACCAGATCAAGGTATTAATCCCTAACTTTACAATTGTTTTCCTCTCAATAATAAGCAAGTCAGGCTTGATAAACCTGACTTATAGAATATCAAAATATAAAATTATCGAAACTAACCCTTCAATCCGGTTAAAGTTATACCCTTAACAAATTGCTTCTGGACAAATAGGAAAACTAATAGAACAGGAAGGACAGCCATCGTAGTTCCAGCCATAATAAGGTGTTGCCTAGGCCCCCCATAAAATTGATCGAACATCATCAACCCTAGAGGTATAGTTTTCATCTCCAACCTATTTATCACGATAATTGGCCACAGGAAGGAATCCCAGCTCCACATAAAGATGAATATAGACAGAGTCCCTAAAGCGGCCTTGGAGAGAGGAAGGATGATCCTCCAATATATTCTGAACTCTGAGCAACCATCGATCCTGGCCGCATCAAGTAATTCATTGGGGATGTTCATAATAAATTGTCTCATTAAAAATATCCCAAAGGCGCTGTTAAGACCAGGTATTATCAAAGCCCAATAGGTATCAATTAGGCGAAATCTTCTCATCATAATGTAAAAGGGGATCAGGGTCACTTGAAAGGGGATCATCATCGTGCTTAACACGATTATGAAAAATTTATCCCGGGCGAAGAAATCATATTTGGCGAAAGCGAAACCAGCCAAGGAACTAGTAAAGACACAGCCGATGGTTACTGTTGAAGCAACGAGCAAGCTGTTGAAAAAGAAGCGAAGGAAGGGAACATCGTTGAATACTGTAGGGTAGTTGGTCAGAGTTGGCTTTTCTGGAATCCAAACTGGCGGAAATTTATAGACGTCTTCGGGCCGCTTAAAGGAGGTAGATATCATCCAGGCAAAAGGAGCCATCATTATAACGATTAGAAATAACATAAATAAGTATAAGAAGGACTTGCTTAGAAGATTTGATACAGATATTTTTCTATTCATTATACCACCTCGTTAGTATATTATCTCACCCTTGAATACCTTCAGTTGGACGAGGGTTAGTCCTAACAAGATCAAAAATAGTATGTAAGCCATAGCGGAAGCCTCGCCCATACGATAAAAGCGAAAACCTGTGAAATATATCTGCATAACTAAGGTTTTACTTGAGTTCCCAGGACCTCCTTGAGTAAGCACATAAGTTTGGGTGAATATCTGGAATGCTCCGATCACCTGAGTCACCAATATGAAAAGGGTGGTATTTTTCAAAAGAGGTAGAGTAATATGCCAAAGCGCTCTCAATGGCGTAGCTCCGTCTATTTTCGCCGCTTCATAGTAAACCTCTGGGATTCCAACTAGTCCCGCGACGAATATTATCATAACAAATCCCAGCGATTTCCATAGAGTCATCAGTATTATTGAATCCATCACTATCTTAGGATCAGTCAGCCAGTTATAAGGCCCTATTCCTATCTTCCCTAGCACATAGTTAAACACTCCGAACGAGGGCTGATATAGCCATTTCCATACGATGGATATAGCTACCATAGATGTAACTACTGGAGCGAAACAAATATATCTCATCAGTAGTCTGAATCTACCAGGCAATTTCTGGAGCATCAAAGCTAAGATCAGACCTAGTATGATCACCGAGGAGACATAGACGAGGGTGAAATAGGTTGTATTCCACAAACAGATATGGAAAACAGAGTCTTTCAGCACATGTATATAGTTAGCCAGACCGACAAAAGATCGACTTCTTGCGACCAAATGCCAGTTGGTAAAGCTGATATAAAAGGCAAATAGAACCGGAAATAGAACTAGAATTAGTATCGACAGCATAGGAGAGCTTATAAAGAGATATGGCGCTAAATTACGTTTAATTGCTTTGCGTAATCTTCTCGGAAGTTTCATTTTTCGCTCACTCCTTTAAGATAAGGGG
>CAZSTA010000011.1:0-10977 GCA_964609495.1 uncultured bacterium
ACCGAGATCGATTTTCGATCTAGCCTGAACTCGGGTTCGGAGATTTTTCCCTCAAAGGAGGTCGAAGCTAAATGAAGAAAGTTTTGGTTCTTTTTTGTCTGCTAGTTGCGTTGTTCATAACCTATACCGCTTATGCTCAAGATGTATCGGAGTTATTCCGTTGGGGATACTATGCCTATCTCAAGCATGATTATGATCAAGCCCACGAGCTTTTGGAGAAAGCGGTGGAAAGAGCGCCTCAGTATATTATCGCTCACTACTGGCTGGGGAGAACCTACGAGAAGCTAGGGAAGAATGAGGAGGCAATTGAAGAGTTTGAGATTGTGCTTGAGTTACAACCGGACTATGAGGATACTGCCAAAAGGATAGATAAGCTCCTCTCTTCGAAGGAGGTGGCAGTTGCCCCCCCAAAGGTTGAAGAGGAGAGGGTGGTGATGGAGGAGCGACCCCCGCTCGAGGTAAAGGAATTAAAGGAAGAGGAGAGGGTAGTGGAAGAGGTCCCGCTTGCATACGGAATAGCTCCAGATGTATCCTCTATAACTCCAGAGTTCATTCAGGAGGAACTGGATAGAGGAGGCTCACTATCTGAGCCACTATTCGCTAAATATCGCGAGGGCTTAGAGTTGATGGCTGGTGGAGATATGGATAACGCGGCTAAGAGATTCGGAGAGGTGATCATCGGAGATAGAAACTTCGCTGAAGCCTACTATCTTAGAGGGCTTACTTATTGGTTCAGGCGCGATAGCGGAAAGGGGACGAAGAGGTATTATCTCAATCAAGCCAAGATTTGGCTCTCCAAGGCACTAGCCAGAGATCCTTCTCATGTAGAGGCCCAGAGAATGTTACTTGTAATTCAAGCTGACGAGGAAAAAATTCCCCTAGAACCCATTATAGCTCCTAAGGAGGAGAGAGAGGAAGTATCAGTCGCAGTGTTTAAGATCAAGCCTGAAGAGCTCCCCTCGCTTGAGGTAACCCCCAAGATAGAAGAGGAGCGTCCCAGACCAGAGATCACCCGACCAAGAATCACTCCTACTATTCCTAAGGTCACTGGAGAGAGGATAGAGGCGCCAGCCGAGATTGTCAAACTAGAGTATAAATACAACGAGGGTGATATGTCCCGCTATAAGCTGGATGTAGGTATGGATATTAATTTAGAGGGTCTTGAGGAGCTACTTGGCGGGTTATTCCCTGCTGAAGCCCAAGCAGGATTGGGAGGAGAAGCGTCGCAATTACCTGAGACTATTAATATGAACTTGAATATGGTGATGCGTCAGGAGATATTGGATGTCACTGAGGCTGGAGTAGTAACTATGAGACAGACCGTTGAGAGGATGATGGTCGATCTCATGGGGGAGATACAAAGTCTTGATGAAGTGACTGGCGAGCCGATAACTGTGAAGATAGATAAGGATGGCAGAGTTCTATCTGTATCAGGATTAGAGGACTTAGAGCAGCAAATAGGTCAGTCGATTGAGATGACACAAGGGCTTCAGCAGCAATTCCAAGCGCTACTTCCCTCTCAAGAGGTAGATATAGGGAGTTCCTGGACGACTGAGCAAAGTCAAGAGATTCCTGATTTTGGAGAGATGAAATTCCAGACAAAATATACTCTGGCTGGTTTCGAGAGGGTAAAGGGATATGATTGCGCTCGGATCGATCTGAATATGACAGGAAGTGTGATCGGTAAAGGCACTGGGGGTGCTGGAGCGGCAGAAGAGATGGCTGGGCTACCCTTTGAAGATATGAGTATGGATCTCTCGGGAAATTTATCTGGTGATGGAGTTGTATATTTTGCTCCTGATGAGGGCAAGCTGATTGGCACCTACAGTGATATGGATATAGACTTTAGGCTGAAGATGGATATAAAGATGGATACAAGTGCGATGCAAGAGAGTATGGAAGGTATGGAGGATATGTTCAAAGGTATGATGCAGGATAGTTTCGAAATGGATCTAAAACTGAAGATGAAGATGGCTGTCAATATGGAGTTGCTATAAGCTATCAAAGCTGATTGCCGTCTGGCAATCAGCTTTCTAATTTACAGTGAGGGGGACGAGATGAATATGCTAAATAAAATAGTTCTCGGTATTATCATTGTGGCTGTTATCTTAAATGTTACTACTAGCTATGCGAACTCGGAAAGATATACTGTTCAGGTGGGAGCTTACCAGGAGTTAGCGATGGCTCGCAGTATAGCTATAAAACTTTTGAAGGACAAATACTCAGCCTATTTAGAGATCGTTGATTTTGAGGATGGAAAGAGGGTCTATCGCGTGCGAGTTGGCATCTTCGATAATAGGACGGAGGCTGAAAAGGTGGGGGGGGAGCTTAAAGCGAAGTTCGGCTATAATTATTTCGCAACTCCAGTGATAACTGAAAAGGAACTGGGGGAGGGAAAAGTGCCGAAAGAAGCTGGAGTACTCAAGATATCACGGCGAGTTCCCACTCCCTTGTCCGGGGAATTGGTCTTAGCCGACAGCAGAATGGTAGCGGATTTTCAACACAGTAATTTTACCGACTTTCAATGGTCTCTCAATGGCGATAAGATCCTCTTCGAGAAGCAACAAGGTGATATAAGCTCTCTCTGGCTGGTGGATATGAAGGATATCGGCACCAAGCAATTAACCGATAAGGGGAGTAAGAAATTCTCCTGGTCACCAGACGGAAAATATGTTCTCTATCTGGAGGGAACAAAGGAAAAGATCGATTGGTTCGATATCTCAGTAGTGGAGATAAAGAGTGGAGAGAAGAAGAGGCTCACTATAAAGGAGGAGAACGTTAATTGGACGGTTGATGAACCCTCTTGGTCACCAGATGGGAGCAGAATAGCCTATCTTTATCGCCCTAGGTTAACTCAGCCTCTCAATGGCTGTGATCTTTGGACGATGGATAGCGATGGGGGGAATAAATTGCTCCTCTCTTATGAGGATGATGGGATAACTGCATATAGTTGGTCTCCAACCGAGAAGGAATTGCTATACGAGAAGCTCAGGAGGATAGATGGGGATAGACTCGTAAGAAATATCTGGAAGATGGACGCAATGGGAGTGGATAAGAGAGATCTAACTGATTTTCCCAGAGATTCCTATAAAGCCCTCTGGTCTCCATCGGGAACTAAGATCGCTTATATAATGGAGAGGGGAGTATGGACTATGAACTCCGATGGTAGCAATAAGGCGATTTTAGTTGCGGGAAGTGGAGATATATCCTTCTCCTGGTCTCCCGCAGGAGATAGGTTAGCTCTTCTATTCCCTTCGGAATTGTGGACTATAAGGACTAATGGGGAGGATAAGACTCTCCTAGCCAAAGGTAAGATCTTCTATTCCTGGTCTCCTACGGGAGATCGAATAGGCTATCTAGTCGTCAATGAGAATGGCGTTGAGGTTTGGATAGCTGACGATGATGGAAAGACGAGAACTAATCTCATCACTAAAAGAGGATTTACAACTTCTTGGGCTCCCCGCTGGTCTCCCAATGACAATGAGATCGCTATTATCCTAGAGGCGAAAGGGACTAAGGAACTAAAATTGCTTGTGCTGAGCTTGGGATGGAAGTAGCTAAACGAAAGGTTATAGTTGTAATGAGGGTAGTAATCTCTTAGCTACTCTAAATTGCGAACTGGAGATAAAGTAAATAGATTATTCGCTCTCAGGTCTAAGATAGGTCTGAGAGCTTAGCTGTTAGAAGATATAAATCAAATTGAGGTGAGAGTATGCAATTAGATATGGACTTTGAGGAACATAACGCCGAGGTCAAGAAAGTTTGGGAGGCTTTTAACAAGGGAAATCCGATCAGAGTTCCCATAGTTTTCAATTTCAGCCATAGATTTATTATTCTCAATAGGGAATTGAATCCAGATAATATAACCTTCGAACAATATATGAATAACCCGGAGCTGATGATCAAACTCCAGTTGGCTCTGAAGAAGTGGCTTCGCTTTAACGTCCTGCAAGATATGGAGATGGGATCTCCCAAGACGAGATGGGAGGGTCTATATGTCGATCTTCAAAATATCTATGATGCGGCTTGGTTTGGTTGTTCGATAAAATATATCGAGGGAGATGTTCCTGATACTATCCCGATGCTTCAGGAGGATAAGAATAGATTATATGAGCTTGAGCTCCCCGATCCTATATATGGAAACCTGATGGGCAGGGCTTACGAGTTATATGAGCAGATGAGCAAGATCGCTTATAATATGGAATACGAGGGCTTGCCTGTAGGCCCAGTAGCGATTCCCGGGCAAGGGACAGATGGGCCTTTCACTGCGGCCGCTAGTCTTAGAGGGGCTACGGAGATCTGTTTAGATCTCTATGAAGATCCCAATTATGTCCATGAGCTTTTGGATTTTATCACTTCGGGGATAATTCTCAGGATGAAAGCCTGGATGGATTTCGCGGGAAGGGAATATCCGATGGATAACTGGGGTTTCGCTGATGATAGTGCTCAGCTCCTCTCAACGGATATGTATAGGGAGTTCATCCTTCCCTATCATAAGCGTCTATATGATAACTTTGCCAAACCAGGGAGTAGGATAAGTATTCATCTTTGTGGTGATGCTCAGCACCTTTTCCCAACCCTGCGCGACGAATTGAACGTATATAGCTTCGATACTGGTTTTCCCACTGATCTAGCCAGGGCCCGAATGGAGTTGGGCCCAGATGTCCTGCTCAGAGGTAATATCCACCCGGAGCTATTGCGTGTTGGCCCCCCCGAGGAAATAGAGAAAACGGTCAAGGCTCTCCTCCAATCAGGAGTTATGGAGGGAGGAAGGTTTATCCTCTGTGAGGGAAATAATGTTGCTCCTTTTACTCCCCCGGAGCACCTTAAGGTTATGTTCGATGCTGGCAGGAAATATGGAAAATATTGATCTGATTTAGGAGGATGAGTAGTGAATCCCAAAGTACTAACCTATCTTGGTTATCTAGGCTTCATAACGATCGGCATAGTGGGGACTATCATCGGTCCTACTCTGCCTTATCTGATGTCAGATTTCAAACTAAATTTAGCTCAAGCTGGAGCGATATTCTTTCTTCAATTTCTTGGATATATAATCGCGGTTCTATCAGGCGGGATCATCTCCGATATCGTAGGCAAGAGGCGAGTTATCTTATCTGGCGTGGCATCGGTAGCCATTGGGGAGCTTCTTTTCAGCATAGCAGGAAGTTGGCTTCTTATCCTATTCTTCACCTTTCTCGGGGGATTAGGTTTTGGGATTATCGACGGCGGATTCAATGCTATGATATCCGATCTCAATAAGGATAGGAGAGGATCGGCTCTAAATCTGCTCCATGTCTTTTGGGGAGTAGGAGCTTTAGGAGGACCTTTCCTGACTGGTATTGTTCTCTCTGCTGGAATAAGCTGGCGATATCCATTCCTTGCCACTGGTATAATAGCTACGATATTATTTATCTTGCTCTTCCTCCAGGAATTTCCATCTCTTCCTCCAGAGGATCGGATAAATGGCAAGGAGTTTATCGTCCTAATTAGAAGAAGAGTATTCGTTCTCTGGGCCTTGGCGATGGCGCTATATGTGGGCATAGAGATGGGAGTTAGCGGTTGGGTATGCACTTACTTGGAGAAGATGCTTGCTTTCCCTACTGCTTCTGCTTCAAAAGTGCTTTCTCTATTCTGGATGGGGATTATGATCGGAAGGTTGGTATCGAGTAGGATCTTAAAGAAACTCGATTATAATCGCCTCGTCTTGATATGTATGAGTGGGTCATTTTTCTCATTATTGCTAGCTCTGTTTATTCCTAATCCTATAATCTCCGCGTTTTGGTTTGCTATGACCGGATTTTTCTTCTCCGCTATCTTTCCTACTATCGTAGCTATCGCTAGTAGCTACCTCCCTCGTTATTCGGGGACGGTAGTGGGGACTCTAATAGCGGCAGGAGGATTAGGAGGTATGCTTTTCCCCTGGTTGTTAGGAATAATCGCACAAAGATCGAATCTGCGTTGGGCGCTATTGAGTGGCTCCGTATTAATTATAGGGATGTTACTCGCTCAGATATCGGCTGTAGCTCAGATGAATAAGCAGAAGGTAGAGATTAAATCTGAAATTTAAGTAGTTTCAAATAAATATTGGTTATTCTTAGTTTTCCGCTGAGTTCAAGATATAAATTCCCCCTCACCCTATCCCTCTCCCACGAGGGGAGAGGGAACATCGAGATTAAGACTGCTTCCTTTGTTTTCCCCTCCCTTGATGGGAGGGGTTAGGGGAGGGTGATTTAAGGGGAGTTCGAGCTTTAACAAGAGAAGAATCTTCAATAGTCCTATTAATAAGGGAGAAATTGAGAATGGAAAGGATAATAATTGATAAAGCGGTAAGGCATGGACAACCTATAGTTAGAGGTACCAGAGTCCGGTAAGCATAGTATTGGGATCTTTAGCTGGAGGGATGGATTTTGAGGAAATTTGTGAAGAATATGGGGTAACTCGTGAAGATATTCTGGCTTGTTTAGATTACGCGGCAAAAATGATAGAATCTGAGCAGGTATATATGATCTAGGTGATGCAAAAGGTGTTAAATAACAAGAAAGGGGAGAAAAGTGAGGGATGATTTCTCTACACTGAACCTAGAGGGTGAGCTATATAGACGCTTCGGTTATACCTCCTTCCGCCTTGGTCAAAAGGAGGTAATTTCCAATATCCTGGAGGGAAGAGATGTTCTAACTATTATGCCTACTGGAGCTGGGAAGTCTATATGTTATCAGTTATCTGCTTGTCTGTTGGAAGGAGTTACGCTGGTCGTTTCTCCTCTTATCGCCTTGATGAAGGATCAAGTTGATTCTCTCCTAGATAAGCGAGTAGGAGGGGTTACGCTGATCAACAGCTTCTTGACCTCTCATCAGCGGGAGGAGAGGGCTCATCAGATAATTAAGGGATATTATAAGCTAGTTTATATAGCTCCAGAGAGATTCCGAGATAGACAATTCGTCTCCGCCCTCTCGCATAGCTCGATCTCCCTTCTCGTTGTAGATGAAGCTCACTGTATCTCCCAATGGGGACATGACTTTCGTCCTGATTATCTCTACCTCCGAACTGCAAAAGAGAGGTTGGGATATCCTCAAGTTCTAGCTTTGACTGCAACCGCCACGCCTGAAGTTCAAGATGATATAACTCTCCAATTGGGTATGAGGGACCCAGAGAAGATAATCACTGGATTCGATCGACCAAACTTAAACTTCGAGTTGTTGATAACTCCCCAAGAATATGATAAACTCAAGGCTCTGGAGCGCTTCTTCTCGCGACCACGAGGATCGGGAATAATCTATACCGGGACTCGCCGGGAGACGGAAAAGGTCGCCAAATTCCTATATGAATTTGGATTGAAAGCGGATTTCTATCATGCCGGAATGGAGACGACTGAGAGGATAAGGGTCCAAGAGGGATTTATGGAGGACAGGATCGAGGTGGTAGTTGCCACTAATGCCTTCGGAATGGGGATAGATAAACCTGATATTCGCTATATCATTCATTATAATATGCCAGGCACGGTTGAAGCCTATTATCAAGAGGCGGGACGAGCGGGAAGGGATGGCGAACTGGCTGACTGTATTCTTCTCTATTCCTCTAAGGATCATTCGCTCCAAAGATGGTTTATCAACAACGATATGCCTGCGGAAGAGGAACTTATAAGTATCTATCAGATGATATATGAGGCTAGAAGAGGTTCGCTAGCTCTGATATCCTCTGAGGAGATAGAGCAGAGGAGTGGTTTAAGCGATACCAAGATTCGAGTGGGTATAAGCGAGCTTGAAAAGGCTGGATACCTCGAAAGGCTCTCAGACTGCTCGACCAGTGGATATGTAAGACTCCTTCCCCAGAAGAATGTTTCCGTTCTTCCCCCTGTATTAATCCACCTTCAGGAGAATTTAGGTTGGAGGGTGGGAGGGCTCTCCTCCCTCGACTTCGATCGATTGGAGGAGATATTTCAAAACGATCGTTCTTCGGTCGAGAATATCCTTTGGGATTTGCATTATCAAGGATATATCGAGTTTCGTTCCACATCCAGAGCTATGGCCTTTCGCCTGTTACATCCCGAGATCTCTCCTGAGTTTCTATCTCATTTCGACTTACTCAAAAAGATCAGAAGGAGGAAAGGGAGAAGACATGCTAAACTAGATAGGATGATAGCCTATGCTCAGACGAAGGAGTGTCGGCGATACTTCATACGATCTTACTTTGGAGAGAAAAGCGTAAACGACAGTTGCTCAGCGTGTGACAACTGCCGAAGGAGGAAACTCGTAAAAATAGATATAAATAAGGAGAGAGAGCTATTTGAAAGGCTTAAACGGTTTAGGATGAAAGCGGCGAAAGCCGAGGATGTTCCTGCCTTTGTGATATTTCACGATAAAGTGTTAGAGGAGATAGCTAGACAGAGACCTATTAACCTGGAGGAGTTGGGAAATATAAGGGGAGTAGGTCCTAGGAAGCTGGCTAATTACGGAGAGGAAGTAATTAAGATCGTAGATGAATTTGGCTCGGAAGAAGAAATATCAATTGCAAACGATGGAAGGGAGAAGCTATTAAATACTGTAAGAGCCACCTTAGAGCTATATGAGTGTGGCTTATCGCCTGAGGAGATAGCTGAACAGAGAGTTCTAAAGAGTGAAGATATATATCTTCATTTAGCCAAGTTAATCGGGGAGGGCTTTATTGGATTAGATAGACTAGTAGCTGATGAGATGAGGGATAGGATAGAGAAGGCGGCTTTAGAGAGCAGAGAAACGAGGTATCTAAGCCCCATAAAATCTCTCCTGCCCGAGGTCTCATACGATGAGATAAAATTGGTTTTGGCTTATATGAAAGCTAAAAGGGAGGGAAAGCTCAACATTAGAAGGAGCAAAGCTGAGAAGTTTTTATCCGCCACTTATTCTAAGGAGATCAAAGGGAAATTCGATAAGGGATATGCGCTAGATTTCAACAGCAACTTTTTTGGGGATCATTGGGAGCGGACTCCGATTGGGGAGCTAACCTATCAGTTTAAATATAATGGCAAAAGGGAATTAGCGGATATCTTGGCGGATAAGGTCATCGATTTTCTCGAAGATCATCCCGACTTCGCCTCGGTGGATTTCCTTCTCCCGACCCCCCCTAGTATCAGGGATAGGGAATATGATCCTATGACGGAGCTAGCCGAGATGATTCACAACAAAAGCGATATACCTCTAATGAATAAAGTTGTTGAGAAGATAAGGGATACCCAGCCGATGAAGGATATGCAGAATATGATCCAGAAGGCGAATAATATCAAAGGTGCTTTTCGAGTTATCGATCCAGTGAAGATCGAGGGTAGGCGGATATTGATCATAGATGATCTATACGACTCTGGAGCTACAGTCGATGAATTCACTCGGACTTTGAAGAGGGCTTCCGCTAAAGGGGTATATGTCTTGACCTTAACTAAGACCATCCATAAAACCGACTAAATAGAAGGAGAATCTTATATGTCCGATATAAAATATTGGCTTGCCTTAAGATATGCTTCAAATATAGGATCGAAGAGATTACTACAATTAGTAGATAAATTTGGTTCACCTTCTAAGGTCCTAAATGCCATCTTAGAAGAGCTAATCTCTATTCGGGGGATAGGGAAGAAGATAGCCGAATCGATCCTTCAGGCAAAAGAGAATATAGATAATATCGAAGGTGAACTATCATATCTTAATGAGCAAGGGATCAAGGTGATATCCATAGCAGATGAGAATTACCCCCCTAGTCTGAAGGATATCGAAGATCCTCCCGCAATACTATTTATAAAAGGTAGAATGGAAGATAGTAATAGATATTCTCTGGCTATCGTAGGGTCTAGAGATGCAACCGCGCAAGGATATAGGATGGCTTATAATCTAGCGAGGAAGTTGGCGGAGAGAGGGTTTACAATAGTAAGTGGTTTCGCTTCGGGGATAGATACCGCCGCGCATAAGGGCGCTTTAGATAGCGGGGGTAAAACTTGGGCGGTACTAGGATCGGGGATCAACTTCATCTATCCCAGAGAGAATCTGAAGATGGTGGAGAGGATATGCTGTAATGGAGCTTTTATCTCGGAGCAACTTCCCCAAACTCCCCCGAATCCAGGGGCATTGATGGCTAGGGATAGAATAGTTAGTGGATTATCTCAAGGGGTGATAGTAGTCGAGTCTGGTGAGCAGGGTGGTAGTATGGATACAGCTCAGAGAGCTATAGCTCAGAGAAAACCCCTCTTTGCAGTTCGTTGGAAGGATGTTCGAGAGCAGGCTAAAGGAAACGAGCTCCTCATTGAAGCAAGAGATGCTACACCGATCGAGGATATATCTGATATAGATCGGATTATCGAGGAGTTAAAGTAAATCTAGTTTCGTGGTTTGAAACAATTAAGATATTATATCGTTATAATATATGGAGAGGGATAGTGGATATAGTATATTCAGTAAATGGCGTTCCTATCAGGTTAACAGATGAAAGATGGCTTCATATTGTAAATAATCACACTGAATTAGCAGGATACTGCGATGATATCCTAGCCACGATCGAAAACCCGATTTTATCCTCCAAGGCTATAAGAAATCCCTTATAGCCGTTCGGGGTATATCTAAAAATAGATATTTAGCAGTTATATATAAAGAGTTAAGAGAAAATGACGGTTTTATAATCTCAGCTTACCTTACATCTAAAATTAATAGGGGGGCGATAATATGGCCAGAGAAGTTTTAACTTCATCTGCGATAGAGGAGATATTCAAAGCAACATCTCATTTGACTAAGTTTCCATCTAAAAGCATGTGGATCGATTATGACGAAGAAGCAGATGTTCTATATATCAGCTTTGATAATCCTCAGAATGCCACTGATAGCGAGATGCTGGATAATGGTATATTGCTAAGATATAAAGGTGATAAGTTAATAGGCATAACCATACTCGATGCTTCTGAGAGATAGAAAGGGATGCGATTATGCAAGATAAAGATGCGATCATCGAATATCTGAGGCGTTG
>CAZSTA010000011.1:10987-36128 GCA_964609495.1 uncultured bacterium
TAAATGTGAGGAGGAGTTCTCCTTCGCTAAAGCTCTGGATCTGGATGAAAAAGTCTGGAAGGTGATGCCCAAGATTCAGGCTAGGAAGATCAGGGAGTTATTACATATTAATGGAAATACTTTGGATGATTTTCTTAGAACTTTATCCTTTAAGATGGATGTTGAGGAATATATCTATGAGGTGGTGGAAAAGGAGGAAGATCATCTCGCTATAGTAGTTACAAGATGTCCCTGGTTCGATATTTTACAGAGAACTAAGAGGGAGGCTCTAGCCCCAGAACTAGGAGAAGCGATCTGTCCAGCCGATCTTCAGGGAATAGCTAGCGAATTTGATGTGAATATACATTTCTTTAGGGAAGCTAAAATGTGCGAATATGATGAGCAGTGTAAATTGATATTTGCCTTGGGAAAAACTAGCTGAGAGAGAGGGCAGATATGCTGACGAAGGAAGGGGATATCTCTTATGGCTAGAAAATTCAAGTTTAAGTTAAAAGTAAGACGCTACGAATTGGATTCCTTCAATCACGTTAATAACGCAGTATATTTCAATTATATAGAGCAGGCTCTAGAGGAAGCGATGATCGAGATCGGCTATCCGGTGGAGCGACTTAGAGATATGGGAATCTTCATTTTTCTACGGCATATAGAGATAGATTTTCTAGCCCCATCCTCTAATGGAGATAACTTAGAGATAGTCAGTTGGCTAGCTGATATGAAGAAGGTGCGAGGCACTTGGCAACATGAGATATATAATGCGGATACGGGAAAGTTGCTCGTGAGAGCTTTCACTACGTCTGCTTTTTTGGATAGGGATGGAAAACCGATAAAAGCTCCGGATGAGATCGTTAAACCCTGTCTTGAGGGATAGGAGAACTCAATTTACCTATCAATATTTAGGAGGGAAACGAATTATGTCGAAATTATATGGACAGAAGTGGTTTGGGATAGCACCGCGCTTTAATCCAGGAGAGGGAGAAACGATAGTTGAGCCACCTGGAGAGGGCTATGGCTTTTGGGCTGGAGCACCAAGCGCTATTTTTGATTATGAAGGTGGAAAGTTCTATTTGAGCTACCGACGGAGATGGCCTCTGTATGAGGGGCGAGGAGGGGAATGTTGTGTAGCTGAGAGCGAAGATGGCGTCAATTTCAAAACCATCTGGACGGCGAAGAAGGAGGACTTTGGGGCTAATTCTATCGAAGGGAGCTCTATTATCCGCGATCCGTCGGGGGAATGGCGATTGTATATAAGCTTTGAGGTGGCTAAAGCTTATGATAGAAATCCCCCTACTTGGCGAGTAAGCTTGATGCAAGCAGATTCTCCTGAGAACTTCCGTCCTGAGCTAGAGCGTCCGGTTATGGATGGCCCTATGTTTGGCTTCACTTTTGTGAAGGACCCCTCGGTATATATTATGGGCGGGGAATATTGGGCTTTTACCAGTGTGGGAATCCCAGACCAAGGAGGGGGAGTAGTTGAAGGGGAGGATATTCGCCAGATGGGAAGAGGCAGTAGCGCTCTGATTACCTCTCCCGATGGGATTCATTTCAACAAAGCTAGAGTTGTATTGGGACCGAGTGGGGAAGACTCGAGTATGGACTGCTTTCAGGCTAGGATAACCTCGATCTTATATCTACCTCCAGTTTGGTCGGTCTTCTACGACGCGGCAAGGCATAGAGCGGATGGTTATGATGAGTTCTGTTGTTTGGCGGTAACGAGGGATTTTGTGAACTTCTCGCGACTTTCGCTAAGAGAGCCCTGGGTTAAATCCCCTCACGCTTCAGGATGTATACGCTATCTGGATGCCTTAATGGTGGAGGGGGAGATCCACTACTTCTATGAATATGCAAGAGCGGATCGTTCCCACGAGTTGAGGCATAATAAGGTGGTGATTGGCTGAATATTTGGCAAATTTTAGGAATTGTGGTATAATTAGAGCAGGATATTTAGTATTGACTTAGGATACGAGTGCTTGCAATTTTTAATCTTTAAGGATATAATATATCAGAACCTCTAGGCGAATAATCGCTGAGATGATAATGTTTCTGATATAGAGGTGGAGATGGATGGCAGCTGTTACTAAATCTGAGCAAAACTTTGCTTTGCAGATTTTGAATATTTTCGATACCTTTCGATATAAAGGAAAGGGATATCTCGAATATCTATCTCATATAAAGAGTAGAGACGAATTCCGTATTCGGCAAGGAATCACCATACCCCTTTTAACTATATTGGGGTATGATCCCCAAAAAGATATAGATCCTGAGGTACCAGTTCCTTCAGGACAGGTAGATCTCTTAGTCCGGAATAATCTTCATCGTCCACTTATTATAATTGAGACAAAAGCCAGCCTTCTTACTGATCTTATCCCTGAGCGTCCACAGCTTCACTCTTATATTGATGATCTTAATGCTCCTTTAGCTATTTTAACTAATGGACGCACTATGGAAATTTTTACTGTTAAGGGTAAAGTGAAGAATCTCTCCCTAAGCATTAACTTTGTAGATATTTACAGGAGGTTTAGTATAGGAGGGATTGAAGCTTTAACTGAAAAGGACTGGGATAAGTTTATTAAATTAAAATTTCTCTCCAAGGATTTTCAGGCAATCGATGAAGAGAAACTATATATTATACCAGAGAATGATATTTC
Source organism: uncultured bacterium (assembly GCA_964609495.1). GTDB lineage: Bacteria > CAZSTA01 > CAZSTA01 > CAZSTA01 > CAZSTA01 > CAZSTA01. The sequence continues at coordinate 13,633 of CAZSTA010000011.1, forward strand.
CGAGGATGTCCACTTTTCTGCTCTCCTAGAAGCTCTACAACGGATTATGGAACTGACCAAGGCAGAAGTAATGGATCAATTTGATATTCTCTCGGAGCAGGTTAGAGAGTATAAGGAGATGATCGCCTCTGGCGCAAAGTTTTACCCTCGTGAGCAGAGGAAATACGAAAATGCACTGAAATTTGATAAAGCTTATCAAGAGTGGCAGAGGATATCTACAACTAATAGCAAAGGTAAGGAGTTCTTCTGTATAGAAACGATGTATATCCTCTTTAATCGTATACTTTTAATTCGTATATGTGAGGATAAGGGAATTATCCACCGGCAAATATCTAATGGGGGGATCAAACGTTGGAGGGAGTGGAAAGGCTTCTCCCAATTCTCTAAGATTAACTATGCCGAACTATTGAATTCAACTTATAAAATGATGAACGAGGTCTATCCTCATCTCTTTCATCAGGATATCTTCGATTGGTATACTCCTTCGAGCGAAGTCATTCTGCGCATCCTCTTTATCTTTAATTATTATAACTTTGCTAATGTGGATAGAGATATATTAGGAAAACTTTACGAGAAATATCTAGATAGAGAGGAAAGGAAGAGATTAGGTCAGTTTTATACTCCTGAAGAGGTTGTAGATTATATCCTAGATTCAGTTGATTATAAGGTGGATAGGGAAATAGAGGGCAAACTACTTTTAGATCCTGCTTGTGGTTCAGGTGGATTTTTGGTGCGAGCCATGAATCGCTTAGTAGATAGATACAGGCGGAAAGGATTAAGTGCGGATAGTATTTTAGATAGAGTAAGAGATTGTATTTACGGTTTCGATATTAACCCTTTTGCGGCTCATATTGCCGAAATGAATCTGCTCTTCTCAATTATAGATTTGATAAGCGAGGCGAGGAGAAGAGACCCCGATTTCAAGATAGAAAGATTAAATATCTTCGTGACGAACTCGCTTAAATCTCCAATTAATAGTAATAATCAATTATATTTGTTAGGAGATATCACAAGCGAGTTTCTGGAGGATGCCTTGATAGTTAGGGATATTAAGTTGAGAAGAGGTAAATTTCAAGAGGGGTTCGATTTTGTAGTGGGGAATCCACCCTACGGGGCTAGTTTTACAGCAAGGGAAAAGCAAGAATTTAAAAGTATTTTTAGAACTCCTGAGGGAGAAGTTGACAAGTATGGATTGTTTATTGAGCAAGGATTGAATTTTTTGAAGGACAATGGTTATCTTGGCTATATAGTTCCTAATACATTCTTGACTAATATTTTCTTCACAAAGTTAAGACAGTTACTGTTAGAAGAGACCAGAATCTTGGAGATAGCAGATCTTCTTAATCTAAAGATCTTTAAAGATGCAACTGTAAGCAATGTTATCCTGATAATAAACAAGGAGGAAGATGAAGACTCAAGAGCTAAAAATAAAGTGAGGATTAAAGAAATAATATCCACTGAAAAAGAGGAATTAAATTTGAATTTAAAACATCTGTGTTCTCAAAAACAATGGATCTCAAATAAGTCCTATAGTTTTAATATTTACTTAGATGATAGAAAGCTAGATTTAATTCAGAAAATCAGAAGTAGTGCTATCCCTCTTGAAAGGATAACAGATACAGTATTTGGAGTGAAAGTTTATCAGGTTGGGAAAGGAAACCCGCTCCAAAGCAAGGAATGTTTTGATAATAAAGTTTTTAATTCTACATATCAAAAGGATGCTACTTTCAGACCATTTCTAGGAGGTAAAGATGTAGGAAGATATCTTATAGATTGGAAAGGAAATTGGGTGAGTTATGGAAAATGGCTCGCTGAACCCAGACAGCCAAAATATTTCACGTCTCCTCGTTTGGTAATTCGGCAAATCACTAGCAGTTCCCAAAATTGTATATATGCTACTTTTACTTCTGAAGATTTCGTGGTTAGTAATGCAGCAGCAGTTATTCTACCATCTGATCCCGATTTTGATATAAAGTTTCTACTAGCAATTATAAACTCTCCTTTAATATCTTTCTATTTCTTAAATACGTCCTCGAATGCTCAGAAAATTGCTTTCCCTAAGTTGAACTCGAAAGATATTCGTAGTTTTCCTATTAGGTCAACATCCGCTGAAAATCAAGTTGAATTCAAGGCTTTAGTGAATGAAATCTTAGAGATCAACAATAACATACAGAGGATAGAAACTCTTGCCGATAATATCCCTGCTATAATATCTTCGGAGTCCATTCCTACTAGCTCTCTCGCGGATGTCCCGCAAATAAGATTTGAAGTCCCCAATAAGATTCGGAAACCTAGAATAAGAGTTAAACCTGAACAGGATAAATTCAAAATCTATCTGGATTCCAAACAATATATTGAATGCGGAAATCAACCTCTAGCAAACTACTTAGAGATATATCTAAGAGCATTGGGAGAAGATTTGAGAGGGAAAGATCTGGATAAACTAATTAAATTGATAGAGATTCCTCGAACACCTGAACTTATTCAAAAAGTATTAGATATACGAAAAGCATTGCTAGAAGATCTAGAACGATTAAGATCAAGAAGAGATGCGATAGATAAGAAAATAGATGACAAAGTTTACGAATTATATGGGATAACCCAAGAAGAGAAAAAACTTATAGAAGGGAAATAGACTATCTATAAGCCCTCTTCATCACCTTCAATGTAATCCACTTAGAAGGAAGATCGGTAATCAAAAATCGGTGGCGAAAAATGGAAGTATGGTATAAAATAGTAAATGAAGATTGCCTTGAATTTCTTGATAAGTATTCAGAGAGAAATATTCACCTTACTTTCATTGATCCCCCTTTCAGGCAAGGAAAAAATTACAGATTCTTTGATGATTCTCAGCCAGAGAAAGAATACTGGAATTGGCTGAAAGAAGTATTGTTGAGAGTCTATCGAAGGACAACTGAAGGAGGGGCTATTTACTTTATGCAGAGGGAGAAAAACACTGAAAGTGTTTTAAGAGCGCTTAGAGAGACAGGATGGACATTTCAAAATCTGATTATCTGGAGGAAAAAGACATCGGCAGTCCCTTCTAAGTTCAGATATTCTAAACAATACCAAATTATCGCTTTCGCTACTAAGGGAGAAAAACCGAGAGTGTTTAACAGACTCCGTATAGATTTGCCAACACCGCCAGAGTATAAACATAGGAGAGACAAGGGAGTGTATCTTACGGATGTATGGGATGATATCAGGGAATTAACCTCGGGATATTTTGCTGGTGATGAAGCGATAAGGGATCCCAAAGGGAGCAGAATTCATACCCAGCAGTCTCCAATCGCTTTACTTTTGAGGATTATCCTATCATCTACTTTGCCCGATGATATAGTATTGGATCCCTTTGCTGGCACAGGAACTACGGCGGTAATCGCCTATCAGCTAAAACGAAACTCAATAAGTGTAGAGATAGATCCTAAATATGTCGAGATTATCGAGAAGCGTCTAAATAACCCGAGATCAGCGGATAGTATCTTGAAATTTTACAATTATTACCGATATACAGAAAACTTAAAGGAAATCTGGCCTAGTGAAGAAATATCTATGATTAGTGAGCAGGGGATATTGTTTTAAGGCTATATAATAGGGCTATACAGCTTCATTCTGTATAGCCCCGTTAGATATCACTCGCTTAAACTAAAGGCTTGCCCTGATCTCATCAAGGGTGCTCTTGGCGTCAGGCACCATATCAAAGAATTTCACTAGCTTGTCGCAAGCATAATCATCACAGTAAGCACAATTTTTGACGCTCCTTCCCAGAGCGCACGACCTTATTTCACAAACGTTGCAGTATCCAAAAAGTCGTCCATTTTCTGACAAACATCCATCGCAGTTAATATCCCCTGGTTTAATATCTTCGTTGAACTCTTTCGACCACAACTCAGCGACTTTCTTCCTTTCGTTATCATCATCTTTTTGAGTGGCAATGAATGCCGGGCATCCGGTACAGATTAATCCACAAAAGGCAATCATCTTATCCATAGTATTTATCTCCTTTCATTTTATTTTTATCATCCGCAGGATCGGCTCTTAACTTGATCGGATACGAAAGCTTAGCCAGAATGATTCAGCACTCTCTCTAAGAAATCTCCAGTGTAAGAGGTTGGATGTCGCATAACCTTCTCGGGAGTCCCCTCAGCGACTATCCATCCTCCTTCGTCTCCTCCCTCGGGACCTAGATCGATTATGTAATCCGCAGTCTTTACCACATCTAAGTTATGCTCGATCACTAGGACGCTATTGCCGGCATCGGTCAGCCTTCCCAATACATCCAGCAACTTATGAACATCAGCGAAGTGCAGACCTGTCGTTGGCTCATCTAATATGTATAATGTCTTACCAGTGCTACGTTTCGAAAGCTCCGTCGATAGCTTGACTCGCTGCGCTTCACCTCCCGATAGGGTAGTAGCTGACTGACCTAGCTTTATATACCCTAATCCCACATCATATAAGGTCTGCAAGATTCGCTTTATTCTAGGGATATTCTCGAAGAACTTCAGAGCTTCCTCGACCGTCATATCTAATACCTCGGAGATATTCTTCCCCTTATATCTTATCTCCAAAGTCTCTCGATTATACCTCTTACCCTTACAAACTTCACAGGGAACATATACATCGGGTAGGAAATGCATCTCGATCTTGATGATCCCATCTCCTCGACAAGCTTCGCATCTCCCTCCTTTGACGTTAAAGGAAAATCTTCCCACTTTATATCCCCTTATCCTTGCCTCTGGCACTCGGGAGAATATCTCTCGGATAGGGGTGAAAGCTTTGGTATAGGTCGCAGGATTAGAACGAGGGGTTCGTCCAATAGGGGATTGATCTATGATAATGACCTTATCGAGATGCTCGGCTCCAATGATATAATCATGATCTCCCGGCTTAGCCTGAGCCCGATGTAACTTTCGGGCTAGAGCCTTATGTAATATATCGTTCACCAGCGAACTCTTTCCCGATCCAGAGACTCCAGTTATGCAGGTAAATACTCCTAGGGGAATTCTGACATCGATATTTTTCAGATTATTATGTCTAGCACCTTTGACCGTTAGCCATTTATCCTTTATAGGTCTTCTCTTCTCGGGAACTTCTATCTCTAGCTCTCTCTTCAGATACTTGCCAGTGATCGATTCGGGACAGGAAGTTATATCCTCTATCGATCCAGTTACTACAATACCACCCCCGTGGATTCCAGCACCCGGTCCCATATCAACTATGTAATCCGCGGTTCTTATCGTCTCTTCATCATGCTCTACCACAATTAGGGTATTCCCTAGATCACGCAGTCTCTTCAGAGTCGCTAGAAGCCTCTTATTATCACGCTGATGAAGACCGATACTCGGCTCATCGAGGATATAGAGGACTCCCATCAAGCTCGATCCGATCTGTGTAGCTAATCTGATCCGTTGGGATTCTCCTCCCGAAAGGGTCGCTGCCGCTCGATCCAGCGTCAGATAATCCAATCCTACGTTCACCAAGAAGCCCAATCGCTCTCTTATCTCCTTCAATACTTGATGAGCAATGATCATATCTCTTTCGCCGAGTTTGAGATCGGTGAAGAAATCCAAAGCCTGCTTTATCGACATCGCCGAGACATCCACGATCGATCTACCCCCGACTGTCACCGCAACGCTCTCGGGACGAAGTCGCTTACCACCACAGGCAGGACAATCCCGAACGCTCATAAATCCCCTGATCCAATTTCGTATCCATTCCGAGCTCGTCTGCCGATAGCGCCGAGCTAAATTATTATAAGCACCTTCAAATCTTCCGGTGTACTCCCCGTGACCTTTTCCGTTCCTATGTTGATAGGTGAATCTTATCTCCTCTCTACCCGAGCCATAAACCAGAACCTCTTGAGCCTTTTTGCTCAGTTGCTCAAAGGGAGTGTCCAAGCTGAAGTTATAGTGACGAGCGACCGTCAAGAGGTGTTGATGATGATTATTGATCTCTCCCCAAGAAGCGATAGCTCCCTCCCCCACCGAAAGGCTCTTATCGGGAACGATAAGGTCTGGATCTAACTCCATCTTTTCTCCTAGCCCACCGCATTCTGGACATGCTCCGAAGGGGCTATTGAAGGAGAACATCCTGGGGGTGAGCTCCTCGAAGTTGATCCCACACTCTATACAGGTGAAATGCTCGCTGAAGGTCAGTTCCTCCGAACCAACCACATCTATTTTGACTATCCCCTCTCCGAGATCTAAAGCGGTCTCCACCGAATCGGCTAGGCGGTTTCTGATCCCATCTTTAATTACGAGCCTATCAACTACTACCTCGATAGAATGCCTCTTATACCTATCAAGCTTCATCTCTTCATCCAAGCTTCGAACTTCGCCATCCACTCTGACCCTTACATATCCCTCCCGGCGAATATCCCCAAATATCTTCTTATATTCGCCCTTTCGCTCCCTCACCACTGGAGCTAGGATTTGAATCCTGCTATCCTCAGGTAACTCCAAGATCTGATCGATTATCTGAGTGGCGCTCTGTTGAGATATCTCTCTTCCACACTTGTAACAGTGAGGGATACCAATTCGAGCATAGAGCAACCTCAGATAATCATATATCTCGGTCACCGTCCCAACTGTGGAGCGAGGATTCTTGCTGGTCGTCCTCTGATCTATAGATATAGCGGGAGATAATCCCTCGATATAATCTACATCGGGCTTCTCCATCAAGCCTAGGAATTGGCGCGCGTAGGACGAGAGCGATTCTACATATCTACGTTGTCCCTCGGCGTAGATCGTATCAAAGGCTAGGGAGGATTTACCAGAGCCACTCAAACCCGTGATGACGATGAGTTTATCCCTGGGCATCTCGAGATCGATGTTCTTCAGGTTATGCTCTCGCGCTCCTTTGATAATTATCTTATCAGTAGCCATATATAAATGATACCTCCATTACTAACTGGAGTGATTATTCCACCCTAAGATTTAGCTATATAATTATGCCTCCTTCGTTTATTCTTTCCTTTAGTCTGATGATAGACCTCCTTTGCCTCATCCAAAGTTCCCTTAAGTTCAGCGATTAGATCTCTCAACTCCGCCGCTCGCTCGAACTCCAGCCTACGTGCCGCTTCCTTCATCTCCTTCTCTAACTCATCTATCGTTGAGGCGATCTCATCCTGAACTAGATAGCTACCTCCAGCTTCCCTGACCATATAAGCTAGATCGGGATCAGCCTCGGGGGTGGTCTCTATTAGATCGCGGATCGACTTAGTGATCGTTCGAGGAGTGATGTTATGCTTGCGATTGAACTCCATCTGAACCTTGCGACGCCGATTAGTCTCATCTATAGCCCTCTGCATCGAATTTGTCATTCTATCAGCATAGAGGATCACTTTACCGTTGATATTTCTCGCGGCACGACCCATAGTTTGGATAAGCGATCTCTCCGCTCTCAAGAAGCCCTCTTTATCAGCATCCAGGATAGCGACCAGTGATACCTCGGGTAAGTCCAATCCCTCTCGCAGTAGGTTAATCCCTACCAAGACATCGAACTCACCTAATCGTAGATCTCGCAGAATTTCTACTCTATCCAAAGTGTCGATCTCCGAGTGCAGATAACGAACTTTAACCCCCAACTCAGCCATATAATCGGTGAGGTCTTCCGCCATCCTCTTAGTCAGGGTGGTAACTAATATTCGCTCATTCCTCTTTACTCGTTCCTCGATCTCTAGGAGAAGATCGTCTATCTGGCTCTCAGTGGGCTTGACCTCCACCTCGGGATCCGTAAGACCAGTGGGGCGAACTAACTGCTCAACTATCTGCTTGCTCTTCTCAAGCTCATAGGGGCCAGGGGTCGCGGAGGTGAAGATCACTTGATTTATATGTTTCTCGAATTCCTCGAAGTTAAGAGGTCGGTTATCATAGGCTGATGGTAGCCGGAATCCATATCTAACCAGATTATTCTTACGGGAGCGATCTCCAGCCCACATCCCATTAACCTGAGGAATGGTGACGTGGGATTCATCTATGAAGAAGAGATAATCGTCGGGGAAGTAGTCGATCAGGCAAAAGGGCGGTTCTCCTTCTGCCCTTCCGCTCAGATGACGAGAGTAGTTTTCTATACCTTGACAATATCCCATCTCTCTAAGCATCTCTATATCATATTTTACCCTCTGCTCTAGACGTTGAGCTTCGACTAACCATCCTTTATCATATATCTCCTTGAGTTGCTCCTCCAGTTCCTTCTCAATAGAGCGCACCGCTCGTTCTAACTTCTCTTGAGGAGTAGCATAGTGGGAAGCTGGATATATAACCTCTTCCTCGACTTCCCTTAAGATCTCTCCCGTTAAGGGATCGAATTCCACTATTCGCTCGATATAGTCTCCGAATAGCTCGACCCGAAACGCACTATCCGCATAGGCAGGAAAGATCTCGACCACATCTCCCCTAGCTCGGAAGGTCCCTCTGCTGAAATCGATATCGTTCCTCTCATATTGAAGCAAAGTCAGCTCATGCAAGATCTCTTCTCGCTTCTTATCAGTTCCTACAGCTAGAGGGATATTCATCTCCATATAATCCTCGGGAGGGCCCAAGCCATAGATGCAAGAGACGCTAGCGACTACGATCACATCCCTCCTAGTTACCACCGAGTGAGTGGTGGAGAGGCGAAGCTTATCCAATTCCTCGCTTATCGAGTAATCCTTCTCGATATAGGTATCGGTATGGGGGAGGTAGGCTTCTGGTTGATAGTAGTCATAATAGCTCACGAAGTATTCCACCGCATTATGGGGAAAGAACTCCTTGAACTCGCTATAAAGCTGAGCGGTCAGAGTCTTATTATGTGCTAGAACTAAGGTCGGCTTCTGGACAGCCTGGATGATATTAGCCATCGTGAAGGTCTTACCCGAACCGGTGACTCCTAATAGAGTCTGATATTTATATCCCTCCTTAACTCCCTCTATCAACTTCTCAATAGCTTGAGGTTGATCTCCTTTAGGTTTATAATCAGATATCAATTCAAACTTAGTCATGTTTTACCTCCCAGCTTTCTGATATATATCAATTATCTTCTTGCCTTCCTCAACTATCATCTCTCTTAAATCCTCAGGCTCTATAATCTCAACATGTCCTCCCCAACTTAAGACATAGCCCATCCAATATCCTAAATCGTTTTTCGGTATGGAGAGCGAAAGAATCACTCCTCCATCCTCCGTATCCCTTAAACTTTCTGGTTTATTCACCCAGCTATCTCTTATCCACTTTGCCACTTCGGAGTCGAACTTGAACCTTGCTCCGATTCTTTCCTCCCCGCTTAGGAATTTATCCATTTGCTCGATATGCTCTCTTATCGAGAAATCGGGTGGGAGCTTGAATCTGTTCTCTGCTAGGGATAACTCTCGAATACGATCGACGCGGAAGAACCGGATATCATCTCTCCAGTGGCAGTATCCCACTAAATACCAAACCCCATTCTTATAAAACATCCCATAAGGATCAACCTTCCTGGCTACGATCTCATCTCTACTAAAGGTATAATATACCATCCATACCGAGCGCTTTTTTATGATAGCTTGATTAATAACAGAGAGGGTATGAGTAAAAGCGGAGTAATTAATTCGAGGGTGAATATCGAAGGCTATCTGACGCTCTATTTCATAGACATAATCCTTAATATCTTCAGGGAGAATCGCTTCTATCTTCAGAAGTCCGGTCTTTACCGCCTCTCGATAGGGAGTTCCCTCCTGACCAGCGATTATCTTCCCTCCTAAAAATAGAGCTGCCGCCTCCTCGGAGGTAAACATAACTGGAGGCAAGTTATAACTCTTCATAATGCTATAGCCACCATTCGGGCCAGGGAGGGAGATTATAGGAATGCCAGCAAGCATAAGGGATTGTATATCTCTATATATCGTTCTCTCCGTGACCTCGAAGGTCCTGGCTAATTCCTCAGCTCTCATCTGAGAACGGGAGCGTAGCAGTAATATGATCGCCATTAATCTATCGGTCTTGTTCATGATCTTCAACCCCCTACCCTATATTATACCATAAAATGCTGACAACGTTATGTCAGGAATCAAAAAAATTTAAAATTTTTTTATTTTCGATCAAAGAAGAGCAAAAGATTAAAAAATTAAGCTAGATAGTTGATTTATCGAATAAAATATGATATACTATAACTGTGGATTTAGAGAGCAGATAGTAGATTGGAATCTCCATCACTTTGAAGCATATGAAATCTGGGCTCTAATTTGCTTTGCATTACACCCTCCCCCTATCCCCCTCCCATCGAGGGAGGGGGGAACTAAAGAGATCAGCTCTATCTTGCTATCCCCTCTCCCCTTGTGGGAGAGGGCTAGGGTGAGGGGGAATTATAATTCGATCTGAAATCAATTTGATCCCCGATTCTATATGCATCCCCATCACTTTATAAAATAAGGTGAAGAATGCGGATGTCCGATTTTATCTCGGTTAAATCTTTTATAGCTAGGTTAGTTTTAAATCCAGTTGTCCTCTTATCATTTAGGAGGCATTGGGTTTTTTATTTTCTAGCGGATTAGGAAGGTGTCCACAATGGCAGTTATAACAATATCTAGGCAATTGGGAAGTGGCGGGGAATATATAGCCCAGCAGGTAGCTAAGGCTTTAGACTATGAATATGTTGATAAGGACATTTTGTATGATAGAGCCACCAGGAAATACGGTATTTTGGAGGAACTGGTGGAGGAAGTCGATGAGAAGAAACCTAGATTTTGGCATAGATTCGGAATTGAGAGGAGAACTACTATAAAGGTCATCAGCTCGATCGTCTATGATCTAGCTAATAGCGGCGATGTAGTGATCATGGGAAGAGGAGGGCAGGTATTATTAAGAGATCTGAGCAATGCCTTTCATGTTAAGATAGTTGCTTCTCTTGGGGTTCGGATTAGCCGGGTTATGGATGAGCGGAATATAGAGAAGAGGAGCGCCTTGAAGCTGATTAACGAAAGCGATGAAGATCGAGGAGGATTTATTCGCTATCTGTTCAATGTCGATTGGATGGAGCCAGAGCTATATGATCTTACTATAAATACTGGTAAGGTCCAGCTTGATTCCGCGGTGGAATTGATAGTAAGAGCGGCAAGTCTAGAGGAATTTGTAACTACTGAGGATTCCCAGAAGCTTCTACAAAAGCTTCGTGTTGTTAGCTTGGTGGAGAAAGCCCTAGCTGACCATCCAGGGATAAAATCGAATATTGGAGTAAGTAGCGCCGGTAATTCCATAGCTTTGATGGGGATAGTCGGCTCTGTAGAGGAGAAAGATCTTGCTGAATTTATCGCTCGTAAACATTATCAAGGGGTAGCAGAAATAGTTAACGATCTATGCGTTGCTGAACTTAACAGCATAAATGGTATAAGTGGAGAATATGCTGATTATGATTCCCAAAATATGCCCAAAGTGTAAGGCTAAAAATTCTCCTTCTAGCAAATATTGCTCCCAATGTGGAACTAAATTACCCGGCTCCAAACGTAGTATCAAGATGACTCCGACTAAAGTTGCTCTGAGCGCGGGATTGGTCAATTATAGATTGGGTATAATATCCTATAGGAAAGGGGATTTAGACGGAGCTATTGAAGCTTGGATTAGAGCCTTGAAATTTGAACCCAATAATATGGAATTACGTAAAGCCCTAGAAATGGCTCAAAAGGAGAAGGAGAACAGAGGCAGTAAAGATATAAGTTAATATTTGCTTTCGTGGATAATCTAGGGGAGAAGTGGTATTGTAACGCAAAAACTCTTCTGAAATTTGAACAGAAGAGCTTTTAAATTTGCAAAGATAAAAGGGGGCCTGAAGTGTTACCAACTAAGATCGTGGTTATCGGAGCAGGAAGCGCATCCTTCGGATTAGGGACGCTCTCTAATATTATGAGTTGTGAGGAACTTAAAGGCAGTACTCTAGCTCTAGTAGATATTAACGCTGAAGGATTAGGGGCTATCACCAAACTAGCTCAGAAGATGAATCAAGAATGGGAAGCAGGTCTTACCATCGAAAGTTCAGTTGATAGAGGTGAGATGTTAAGAGGAGCAAAATTCATCATTCTATCCATTGCGGTCGATCGAGAGGATCGTTGGAAGCTCGACTGGGAGATACCTCTGAGGTATGGAGTGAGACAGCCCCTAGCGGAGAACGGGGGACCAGGAGCATTCGCTCATACTGCTCGTAATGTTCCTATAGTTATGGATATCTTGCGAGATATAGAGGAGATATGTCCATCCGCTTGGCTTCTCAACTTCACCAATCCTGTGCCTCGTATTTGCCTTGCTACGAGTCGCTATAGCGAAGTTAAGATCATCGGATTATGTCACGGAATAGTGATCGGGTATGTGAGTGTAGCGAAGGTATTAGCGGATGATCTTGATATAGATTGGGAAGATCACCGTTCGATAAGGGAGCAAGCTATGGAGAAGCTCGATATCAAAGCGGCTGGACTGAATCACTTCACCTGGATTTTGGACATCAGAGATAAGAGAACTGGTGAGGATCTGTATCCCCTATTTGGTGAGAAGTTGACCCAATCCGATCCCGGTTTTAATCCTCTATCACGCGAGCTATTCAAAGCCTTTGGGTTTTATCCAGTTACTGGAGATACCCATATCGCTGAATATCTCCCCTGGTGTCACGATCCGAAAACTAAACCTTGGGAGAAATATAAACTTGAGCTTTATGACTGGGATGGAGCAAAGAAAGATCGAGATAAGACTTGGAGATGGATCGAGGATCTGAACGAGGGGAAGGATACTCTTGATAAGTTAAGAGGAGTGTCAAGTGAAAGAGCAGTTGAGATCATCTTGGGGATCGCTAAAGATTTGAATTCTTATGAGTTAGCGGTAAATATTCCTAATAAAGGGTATATAACTAACCTGCCCGAAGGGGCTATAGTAGAGCTTCCAGCGATCATCACTGGAAGTGGACCTCTAGGGGTGGGGATAGGTGATCTTCCAGAGCCGATCGCCACTATGTGTCGCAATCAGTTGACAGTAGCCCAATTAGCGGTTGATGCTGCGGTGAAGGGATGTCGCAAGACTGCGTTACAAGCCTTGTTGATGGATCAAACGATTAATGATATCGATACTGCTAAGAGGATATTGGATGATTACTTAGAGGTGCATTCTGATTATCTTCCCCAATTCGAATGATTACCTACTTAGAGGAAAAATTTCTTCTGGGCGTGGATAATATCGCTTAACTAATCCCCCGATTTCAAGCGGGGGATTCATAATTTCGTCTGGAAACAGCTCTGTAATGAATCTTGTTGAGGGATTATTAGCAAAATTAAAACTACAAATTTATTCGTAATTTTGCGATCATTATGTAATTTTATCCGTTAGGTTTTGAAGCGATTTAATTGACATATTTTTTGAGTTAAAGTATAATATAAAGTGGTATATACCATTAAAGACTATATAGCTAAAGTATCGGTAGAGGGAGGTTACATCCTCTCCTCTTCTAATACTGTTCATCCGGGAGTGAAACCGGAGAATTTCATCACTATGGTGACAGCCACTAGAAAGTATGGTAAGTATCCTCTGGAATTAGAAGTTATGTAAACTTATAGACAAGGAGGTAAGTGATAAGTGTCAGAAAAGGTTCGAGTTGGGGTTATTGGTTTGGGGATGGGAAGGCATCATCTAGCAGGTTATGATCTCTGTAAGGATAAAGCTGAGATAGTGGCGTTATGTGATATAGATGAGGATAGACTTAGCGAGTTTAAGGAAAAATACAATGTCCCTAAGGCTTTCAAAGATTATAGGGAGATGTTGGCTCTCAAAGATCTCGATGTGGTATCGGTAGCTACGCCTAACTATCTCCATGCGTCGATAACCATTGATGCGCTCAAAGCTGGTAAGCACGTTCTTTGCGAAAAGCCAATGGCGATGAATGCCGAAGAGGCACAAGGGATGGTCGATGAGGCGAAGAAGGCGAAGAAGAAATTGATGATTCACTTCAACTTCCGCTTTTCTCCCCAATCCCAGTTATTGAAGAGATATATAGAAGCGGGAGAGCTGGGTAGAATCTACTATGCTAAGACTGGTTGGCATCGCCGTCGAGGTTTTCCCAGATTAGGGAGTTGGTTCCTCGACAAATCTAAATCGGGAGGGGGACCTCTGATCGACCTAGCGGTGCATAGGTTGGATCTCGCCCTATGGCTGATGGGACATCCTGAACCCCTTACTGTAAGTGGCTCTATTTATACCGAAATTGGGAATAAGATCGCCGAGGCGAAAGGAAAGTCCTTTGGTGTGGAGGATTTAGCTTCCGCCTTTATTCGCTTAAAAGGAGGAGCTACCCTCTTCGTAGAGGTTAGTTGGGCCTCTAATACGGAGAGGAAGGAGGATATATTCACCGCCCTCTTTGGAACTGAGGGGGGAGCTGAACAGAGGAATGCTGAAGAGGGGTATGGTTTCACCCTCAAGATATTCAAGGAGAAGTATGGGGGAACAGTAGCCCTAGAGCCCGAGGATTATCCTAAGGAGTTCGTTATAAATCCTCAAGAGCATTTCATAGATTGCATTCTAAATGACGAAGAGCCAATGCCTTCTGGAGAGCAAGGATTAAGGATATCTAAGATATTGGACGCGATCTATGAATCGGCTCAGAAGGGAGAAGAAGTTAAGATAAAGTAGTTGAGGAGACCAATCCTAGTCAGCAAGTCGAACTAGTCTATAATTGAAAGGAGAATGTTTGAATAATGGCAGATGAAAAGATCAAGGTAGGATTGATCGGGGCTGGAGGAATAGCTAATTATCATGCTCGAGCTTATGAAGCGATGGAGGATGTGGAGTTAGTGGCGGTATGCGATATCGTGGAGGATCGCGCTCGTGAGTTTTCGGGGAGATATAATGTCCCTAAGATCTATACCGACTATAAGGAACTCTTAGCGAAGGAGGAAGTTGATGCGATAGACATTTGCACCTCTAATGATATGCATTATCCCGTGGCTATGGAGGCTATAAAGGCTGGGAGACATATCTTCTGTGAGAAGCCTCTAGGTATGAATTATGAAGAGACTAAGGAGATGTTCAAGGGGGCAGAGAAGGCCGGACTGAAGACCGCGGTGAACTTCTCTTACCGAACTGTCCCCGCGGTTATAATGGCTAAGAATATAATTGATAGCGGTGAGCTGGGAAGAATATACCATGTTCAGGGTAGCTATTGGCAGAGTTGGGGCCCGAATCCCCTCGTTCCCAAGATGTGGAGACTCGATAAATCCAGGACGGGAACAGGAGTTTTGGGGGATCTAGGATCGCATCTGATAGACCTATGTAGATTCCTTATAGGAGAGATAGACGAGGCAGTGGGTAAGGATAGGACTTTCATCACCAAAAGATTCCCCTTCGATCCGAGTCAGAAGCAGCCTCCCTTCTTCTTCAGAAAACGCGATAGAGAGGCGGAGAAGGAGCTGAGTGAGGAGAAGATGGTTGATGTTGATGTTGATGATGCTTACGCTCTGGTGGTAAATTATGCCAATTCTGCTTTGGGGACTCTTATGGTTTCCAGATTCGCTTCTGGACGAATTAATTATCAACGGATAGAGATCTATGGTGATAAGGGTTCGATGGTGTATGAATTGGAGAGGGAAGGAGAAGTTTGGGTATCGCTCGGAGATTTTATGTTGAGTAACCATCAATTCACTAAAGTTGAGATACCTGGGATGTTAGCGGAAATGAAAATAAATAATGGAAGACTCTTCATAGATAGCTTGAGGGATAGGAAAGAGACACACCCTGTCTTAACATTTCTCAACTTAGAGGCTCCCACTTTCTATGATGGTATGAAGGGTCAAGCGGTTATAGAGGCGGCGGTTCTCTCTGTTCAGGAGAGAAGATGGGTTAAGTTGGAGGAGATTGAATAATTCTCACTTATCAAGTATAATTGAAGGATAAGGAGGTAGTTTTTACATTATGAAATTCAAGAAGGTGGCGGTTATCGGGGCGGGGACGATGGGGAAAGGATTAGCGGAAGTAGCCTCGGAGAATGAGTTAGAGGTCGTCTTAATAGATAAGACCGATGCTTTGGTGAGGAAAGGATTGGAAGGTATAGAGGAGAGTCTTCAGCATCGGATCGATAAATGGGCTATTACCGAAGCGGAGAAGAAGGTTGTCCTCTCTCGAATTACAGGGACTGTTGATCTAGATCAGACTTTCGATGCAGATGTTGTATTGGAGGCCGTAACTGAGGATTTAGATGTCAAGATGAATATATTCCAGCGTCTGGATATTCTTTGTCCTCCCCATATCCCTTTCGCTTCCAACACCTCGGTCCTTTCGATAACGGAGCTTGCGGAGGCGACCAGAAGACAGGATAGGGTTATAGGGATGCACTTTTTGAATCCAGTTACTACCAGACCTTTGGTGGAGATAGTGAGGGGACTCAAGACCTCGGATGAGACCTTCAACGCGGCAAAGGAATTCGCCGAAACTTTGGGGAAGACCGGAGTAGAGGTTTATGAATCACCCGGCTTTGTAACGACTCGAGTTATCCTTCCGATGTTGAACGAGGCTATGTATGCTCTGATGGAGGGAGTAGCGACCGCGGAGAACATAGATACCGCTATGAGGCTGGGCTATGATTTTCCCATGGGGCCTCTGTCTATGGCTGATTTGATGGGATTAGATGTTGTCCTCTACTCTATGGAGGAGCTCTTCAGAGATCTAGGAGATCTTAAATATCGCCCCTGTCCACTTCTTCGCAAGTTAGTTCGAGCAGGTGCTTTAGGGGTAAAGACTGGACAAGGATTCTTCCAATATAGTAAGGAGGGATCGTCCTAAAGGAGGTTTAACTATATTATGATTTTGGTGCTAAATTGTGGTAGCTCATCGGTAAAATACCAACTTTTCGATATGAGCGATGAATCGGTTTTAGCCAGTGGCAAGGTGGAGAGGATAGGAACTTCCATCGCTATCTTGACCCATGTGCCAAGGGGTAAAGAGAAGGTTATGATAACTAGGGAGGTTCTAGAACATACTGCGGCTATCCGTATGATCTTAGAGATTTTGACTCATCCTCAGCATGGAGTTATAAAAGGGGCCTCCGATATTAGGGCTGTAGGGCATAGAGTAGTGCACGGAGGGGAGAAGATCTCGGAATCGGTGCTGATAACTACAGAGATAAAGGAGGTAATCCGTGAGTGCATAGATCTCGCTCCTCTTCATAATCCTCATAATTTAACAGGCATAAATGCTGTGGAAGGTCTGCTACCCGGAGTTCCTCAAATAGCTGTCTTTGATACCGCTTTTCACCAGACTATGCCTGCTTATGCTTTTATCTATGGCTTGCCTTACATCCTCTACAGAAAGTATGGTATTCGCCGCTACGGTTTTCACGGAACTTCTCATCGCTTCGTAACTAGAAGGATGGCGGAGTTGATGGGGAAACCCTATGATGAGTTGAAGCTGATCTCCTGTCATCTGGGCAATGGAGCCAGCATGGCGGCGGTGAAGAATGGAATCTCGATTGATACCTCTATGGGTTTTACTCCCTTGGAGGGATTAGTTATGGGAACTAGATGTGGAGATATCGATCCAGCGCTCGTTCCCTATATAGTCAATAAGGAGGAGTTGACAATAGCTGAGGTTAACTCTATGATGAATAAGCACAGCGGATTGATGGGGATCTCTGGTATCTCTAACGATATGCAGGAGATCACGGCGGAGTATAAGGAAAATAACAAGCGAGCGAAATTGGCTATGGAGATCTTCACCTATCGCGTAAAGAAGTATATAGGGGCTTACGTAGCGGCTATGGGCGGTTTGGATGCCTTAGCTTTCACCGCTGGTATAGGTGAGAATGAAGCCCTGATAAGACAGATGGTGTGTCAGGACTTAGAATGCTTAGGGATAAAACTCAATTTAAGCAAAAATAGAAAAGTTAGAGCGGTAGAAAAGGAGATAAGCACCTCCGACTCGCAAGTAAAAGTCTTTGTTATTCCAACTAATGAGGAGCTTTTAATAGCTAGAGATACGATTGAGGTGCTCAAAGCTCAATCAGCCGAATTCGGAGGAATGTCAGAAGAAGTAACATTCTCTATGCCATCTTCTTAAGTGGGATTTGATGATCCCAAAAATGTGATGAGGATTATCTCTTTAGTTTCCCCCCTTACCCTAACCCTCTCCCACGAGGGGAGAGGGAACACAATTGAGAAGCTCTCTTGATCTTTTATTTTCCCCTTCCTTGATGGAGAGGGGTTAGGGGAGGGGGTAAAGGAAACTTTTGAACCTTGAGTTTTGTTACCGGCAAAAGTTTCCTTTATTTAAACATCTTCTGAAACTACCTGTATTATGCCCTGCATAACCGAATAATTGGAGTTGGAAAATGAATAAGAACAGAATACCAGAGGCAAAACTTGTCTCCTTAAATCTGATATTGACGAGTAAACTCGAGGATAGAGAGAACTTCAGGAGATTAGTTCTTTCTCCTCAACCAAATGGCGGCAAATCTATTATGTTCTATATGGAGATGGGAGCAAAACCTGATGATAATATCTTGATCTATGATAATAGGGGGAAGAGGAGAGAAGTAGAGGTTAAGGAAGCGCTTAGGTTAGTTAAGGATTTGGTTAAGGAAGGATATTGTTATCTGATATGCGAATCATATACCGAGACTATGGATATTCGTCTCGAGAAAGGGCAAGTTAAGGTTCAGTATAGGAGTGGAATTAAGGAAAAATTTGTTCCTCCTCTTGGAGTGGAGGAACAGTCCAATCTTATAAGGATAGGTGAAGCTGATGAGTTATTGAGAGCGATAGATATAATGGATGCGGAGGGGAGTATCAAGCCCGGTATGCGGAGAAAATATGAGCAGGTGAATCGTTTCATCGAGCTTGTTCAGGCGATATTGGATAGGAGCGCCCAGAAGGAGAGGGTGGTATTTCTCGATTGCGGATGTGGAAAATCGTATCTATCCTTTGTTATGAACTACTATCTTCGCGAGAAGCTGGGAAAGAAGTGTTACTTCTATGGCATAGATAATAACCCCGATCTGGTGGAGAATTCGCAGAGGGTTCAGATGCAACTCGGTTATGCTAATATGGAGTTTCAGGTTTCCTGCATAGCGGATTTCCAGACGGAGGATGAGATCGATATCGTCTGTAGTCTTCACGCGTGCGATACCGCTACGGATGAGGCTATCGGTAAGGGGTTTCAACTGAGAGCGCCCTATCTATTGATCGTTCCTTGTTGTCAGAGCGAGGTATTGAATCAGTTGAACGATAATCCCCTAAAAGCGATGACGAGGCACGGGGTTTATAAGACGAGACTAGCTGATCTTTTAACCGATGGACTGCGAACGTTAGCCTTAGAGGCAGCAGGATATAAGGTATCGGTGGTGGAGTATGTTTCACCCATCTATACTCCGAAGAATATAATGTTCATCGCGGAGAGGATTCAGAGTCGCAATTCGATGGCTAAGGAGCAGTATAGAGAGATCGCTGATATGTTCGATATATCGCCGAGCATCGAGAAATATTTGTATGAGGTGCTGGAGTGAATTATAGAGGTTATACTCTCTTATCCTCTCACCCTCCGAGCGTGATCACGAGGCTAATCAGCGCAATCTGGACGAGTTCACAAGGTTCATCTGCGAGGAGTTTGGAATAGATATCTCCAAAGGGATGAAAAGGAGATGAAGGGATGGCTCTAAAAATAGGAATAATCGGCGCTGGGCATATGGGACGCACTCATGCCAACATATTATCTAAAGATAAGCGGGTCGAGATAGTCGGGATCGTAGATATCGAGGAGAGTAAAGCCTCCGCCCTAGGGGAGACCTTTGGTGCTTCGGCTTTCACCAAGCTAGAGGATTTATTGAACGAGGTGAAGTTGGACGCCCTCTATGTAACTACCCCTAATACTCGGCATTTGGATCCGGTATTAGAAGGGTTGAAGAACGATATCCACGTATTTTCCGAGAAGCCAATGGCTACTTCTTTGGAGGAAGCTGATAAAATATTCAAGCAGGTAGAGATGGCCTCCGTGATCTACCAGATAGGCTTTAATCGTCGCTTTGCTCCAGTATATAAGTTCGCTAAGAGTGTAATTGAAAAGGGGGAACTTAGTCCTACCTTAGCTCACGTTAAGATGAATCGAGGAGAACTCCAGGACCCACCTTGGGTCTCAAATGAGGAGATGACCGGGGGTTTCCTCTACGAATCCACCATTCATCTCCTAGATATGATGAGATATCTTATGGGGGAGGTAATCCAAGTAGAATGTCTAGCTCGTTCTAATGTCTATAAGCAATTGGATGACTTCGCAATGCTCTTGACTTTTGAAGGGGAGAGATATGCGACCTTTGCCTCCTCTGCTCATGCTAGTTGGGTCTTTCCCTTTGAAAGGATAGAACTCTTCGGCGAACATTCATCCTTGATAACTGAGGAGATGGAGAGATTAACCTACTCCCCTGGATTAAGGGAGGAGATCTCTATAAAGGATTATTCCCAGTATCCTACCGAGATTAAGTGGGGATATGAGGAGGAGGATCGAAGATTCGTAGAGGCTATCTTAAATGGTGAATCTTCTCCGGTATCTGCGAACGAGGGATATAAATCCCTTCAATTAGTGGAGGCTTGCTATGAGAGTGCTAGAACCGGGAGGAGAGTGAAACTGGAGATATAGATATGAATAAACTATTTCTCTTGCTTAAAGCTAAAGGCATAATGGGTAGAAACAGCATTGTTCGGGTGAAATCCTCCGAATTAATTAGATTTGTGATAGCCACAATTGGTGGTCTTATCTTCTTCTTCGGAGCTTATTATCTGTTCTATCGAATCTTGGAGTATCTGCTCAAGATACCTATATTAGGCCCTGTTCTAGCGATACGCTTGATGTCCACCGCCTTCCTAGCCTTCTTAGCTATGTTGTTCTTCTCCAATATAATTATAGCTTTATCTACTCTATATTTATCGAATGATCTCGATTTTCTTTTATCTTCACCCCTTAGCCACAGGACAATATTTACCTCTAAATTTTTAGAAACCGCGCTTCATAGTTCGTGGATGATCCTTCTCTTTGGATTGCCGATGTTCATCGCTTATGGAGTGGTCAGGTCTGCCTCTTTCGTCTTCTATATAGGGATGGTGATAATTATCATTCCGTTTCTGCTAAGCCCTACCGGAGCCGGATTAGTGGTTGCGATGCTTATCACTCGCTTCTTTCCAGCTAGGAAGACGATGAATATCTTGACCGTGATGGGAGGCCTCTTCATTGGGGCTGTCATCTTAGTGATCAGGTTTCTTAAACCGGAGAGATTGACCAATCCCGCGGATGCTGAGACCGCAGTTGGATATTTAGAGAATATGAAAATTCCAATGGCTCCCTTTCTGCCCAGTTATTGGGCTACTCTAGGAGTATCAAAATTGGCGGATGGAGATATAGGGGGAGTTTTGATCCAACTACTATACCTGGTGCTCTTCACAGTAACTACCTTTCTCCTTTCAATGGTAGTAGCAGATCGTCTTTTCTATTCCGGTTTTTCTCGCTCTAAAATTGGAGGGCGTCCGAAGAGATATAGGTTGAATTCTTTCGATTTAGCTGAGCGAGTGGTTTCCCCCCTCAATCATAATTTAGGGGCATTGATGTATAAGGATTTCAAGATATTCTTCCGTGAGACTACCCAGTGGAGCCAGTTATTTCTGCTTTCAGCTACAGTTATTCTATATCTATATAGCATAAAGAGCTTGCCCTTGGATAATTACTATCTTAAGAACTTAATGTCCTTTTTGAATCTGGGTTTCGCAGGATTCGTATTAGCTGCGGTGGCGGCTAGGTTCGTATTTCCTGCGGTTAGCTTGGAGGGAAAAAGCTATTGGGTTGTGAAATCAGCTCCTTCTTCCTTGAAAGTATTGCTCAAGGAAAAGTTCATTATGGGGTTTGTACCTTTGGTGATAGTTGCCGAGGCTCTTATAGTGGTATCGAATTATCTACTGAAGGCTGATAGCTTCATAATGATCCTTTCGAGCGTAACGATATTTATTATGGCTTTGGGATTGAGTTGCTTGGGGGTGGGAATGGGGGCGATATTCCCCAAATTTGAGGTGGAAAATGTCGCTCAAATCTCGACTGGCACAGGAGGAATGTTCTTTATGGTTTTGAGCCTGATCTATATAGGATTGATGGTCGTTGGGGAAGCTTGGCCAGTCTATACCTATTTCTCATATAGGCTTACGCAAAAGTTCCTCATTACTCAGCAATTCTATATGTCAGGTATCTTTCTCCTAATAGTGAACGCAATAGTTATGTATCTTCCTCTAAAGCTTGGTCTTCGCTTTTTGGAGAGGAGAGACGATTAACCTCAAACCACCCTCCCATCTTGGTTTTTGCTGAATTAATAAGGCAATCAAGGAATCTTGTTAATTATCACCCTCCCCCTAACCCCCTCCCATCGAGGGAGGGGGAACTGAAGGGCTTTAGTTCAAATCTCAGTGTTCCCTCTCCCCTCGTGGGAGGGGGACAGAGTGAGGGGGGAATTAGTCTTTAACTCCCTAACTAAGAATATGATACCTTGATTAT
>CAZSTA010000012.1:0-19210 GCA_964609495.1 uncultured bacterium
ATTTTGCTTGGCGATCACATTATCCAATATAATAGTTACCGTCCATATCGCGTTGGCAGCTCAATCTATGAAGTCACAGCCAGCGGAGCTGAATTCCATGCGGTGGGACATCATCTCAACACCAAAACCGACACCAATTGAGATGCCAAGGCCCCATTGTATCTTTGGGTTGCCAGGCACGCCAAACCGTTCAGTACTCCACCCTTTGGGCGCTAGACGGAGGTTATCGTGCGCGGCGATCTTCCCTTCACCATCATATATATGTACTGCCTTCACGAAAGCGTCTGCTGAGCCCGTCCTGAATCGAATCAAAACTGACCCAACCCGCAGACGATTCTCGTTGACAATCACTGGCGTCGGGATGGCGAAGTGAAACCAGTTTTCCATTCCTGATTTTCCTTCAACTCGAATGTAAAAACCTGCGCGCCAAACTGAATCAACTCGATCCGGGTTTTCTATCTGCATGCTGTGACCGTGAACCCACATTGCATGTGCTAGTCCAGGTGACGCTTGAGCGTTGCGAGCAAAAATAACTTCTCCTAAGGAAACACCCAAGAGACCAATCCCCGCATACTTTATTAAATCTCGTCTGTTAACTTTCTCCCCTGTTACATCTTTCATCTTATCACCTCCTTTCATAGAATAAAAAATACCACCCCCGAATATAATGGCTGGTTTCGCTATTGGCTACTCTATAATCCAAGCGACCAGATACGGACTATAAGATTATCGCCTCCACCTGGATGGATATTTAGTTGTCTATTTGTAGTATATCAATATTACGGTCTTTTGTCAAGTTTGTGAATTATTTAACTTGACATAACACAAGTTGTGGGACAGTGAAAAGCGAAAAGCTATTTCAACTCCCCCTTATAAAATCTCATATAATCGCTTGCTAGCCTCGTTCTGCTGAGGACTCATATAACGGCTGAAGATGCGAATCTCCTCATCGCCAACTCGAGACTGAGGAGGTGAGAGCCAGCACCATCCTGAAGGACCATAATGTCTATATCAATTTCAGCAAAGACCTTCTTCCACAGATCGCCATATTCAGCGGGATCTAACTCCCCACTGAAACAGGCGGAGATTTTGATTAAGAAACTGGTGGCATAATAATTCTCCCTATTTCCTATCCGTGCTTACCTTTTCCGTATGTACCTTTTTTCGATCACTTTGTAGCGTTCCAAATAATTTAGTCCCACAATTTTGACAGAGTTGCCACTCCGTTACCTCCTCTTCAAGTCCCCCCATCCACCTTATTTCTACAGTATAATAATCCCCACTTTCTACTGGAATTTCTTTACCACATTGATCACATAAAACAAAAAACATTTTATCCTCCTCTTATTTTCAAGATTTATAATTCAAAGTTAACATAACAAAGATATTTCCCGATCATTAGAGTGACAGCGAATATCTATCTCCATATAAAATAGCTTCTCTATCTTACCTCTTTAACTCCCCCTTATAAAATCTCATATAATCCTCATATAATCGCTTGCTAGCCTCGTTCTGCTGAGGACTCATATAACGGCTGAACTCGAAGCATAAGATCTTATCCACATATTCCTCCTCAGCATCTATCTGCTCTAATACCTTCCCCAAGTCTGCGGTAACAACTTCTCTAGGCTTAGAATCGATCGGCCAGCCATGGATCTGATCGAATATCTCCAAGTATGACCATAGCTTAATCCCCTCAGATTCACAAACCCTTTTGAGAGCCGCGAATCTCCTCATCGCCAACTCGAGACTGAGGAGGTGAGAGCCAGCACCATCCTGGAGGACCATAATGTCTATATCAGCGGAAGCAAAGATCTTCTTCCACAGATCGCCATATTCAGCGGGATCTAACTCCCCACTGAAATAGGCGGAGATAGCAACAGGTTTACCGCCGGAGGTCTGATGACAAAAAGCAGTGAGTTCCGCTATAAATTCGGTTAGCAGAACCCTCGTTTCATCGTTACGCGAGTATATATCCCCTATCTCGTAAGGTATATACCAACCAGCGAAGGAAGAGAATGAACTATACCTTTCCCATAGCTCCTTGACAACTTTCTTGTTCCTCCTCAGCTCTCCTTGAAGAAACTCCTCGTTAAACTCTCCTTTCCACCATATGGAAGTCATAGCCAACCCCAAAAATACTCTCATCCTCCTCTTTTCCGCACCTGTCAGAATAATGCGAACTGAATCGAAGGTATCGGAGGCTCTAGCTAGAGCCGAAGGGTAGTAGGCGAATGTGTCCCGCATCGACCATTGAATAACCATTGTATCAAAGCCGATAGCTTGCATAAAAGATAATTCCTGCTCCCAATCCGAAGTGGCGTAGGGAAGAGGGAACTGAATAAACGCTCCTGATATCCGACCTTCGGGGATAACTATTATTCTACTTTCAGAAGTGGGACGCGATCTCCTACCACAGCTTGTTCCAAAGAAGGCTATAATAGATATTATAGTTAATAACAGTAGGATATTTCTCCTCAGCAATCTTCACACTTCCTCTGTCTGACTCTATCCGATCTCGCTCAATATCTTTTTCGTGTTCTCTATACTCTTCTCCAATCC
Source organism: uncultured bacterium (assembly GCA_964609495.1). Taxonomy (GTDB): domain Bacteria; phylum CAZSTA01; class CAZSTA01; order CAZSTA01; family CAZSTA01; genus CAZSTA01. Next base: position 2,563 of record CAZSTA010000012.1, read on the forward strand.
CACCTTAGCATCGCCTATTCCCTCGAACTCGATCGATAAGTATTCGGAGTAGCCTGCGGATTTAAGTTCTCCTAATACCGAGGATAGATCAACTATCCCCTCTCCTACCGCTGTGCCTTGAAAGAAACCACCACTTAGGGATGGATAGGAATGAGGAGTCCCTTCAGGAACTGGCTTGAAGTCCTTGAGATGGACATTGGCGGTAAGAGGAGCTAAAACTTTTGCGGCCTCCTTGGGCTTCTCATCGACTAGGAGGAAGTTGCCAGTATCAAAGGTAGCTCGTAGATAGCGACTGCCAACCTCATCGATGATCCCTTTGATCTGGGAACTTTTCCCTGCCAGTAACCCATGATTCTCAAGAGCTAAGACGATATCATACTTCTCAGCTATAGCGGCACCCTTCCGCAAGCCGTCAACGATCCATCCTCGGGCCTCATCAAAGGAGAACCCCTCCTTCAAATTACCGCTGAAGACTCGGATCACTTCCGCACCTAACTTTTGCGCGATCTCCGAACTTCTCTCGATATAGTCTGCTATAGCCTCTCTCTTCCCCTTATCATCCACTACAAAATCATTGCTTATCGCATAAGCAGAGACTGCTAACGAACTCCCCTTAATATAATCCACTACCTGGGGTAGCTCCTCGTCCTCCTTCTTCCAGAAGAAATCGAGCAACTCAACCCCTTGAATACCTATAGTCTCTGCATACCTCAAAAAGTCCATAACATCCATCTCGCCTCTTTGGAAGTAGCTAACTACACTCCACATACTTGCTCCTATTTTCACCTTCACTCCTCCTTAATCCAGATATAGATATTCTCTTAACCGCATAATTCGCTTAGAACTCTTAAGTTTTCGCAAAGCTCTGTTCTCGATCTGTCGAACCCTCTCCCTGGTGATATTAAACTCCTTGCTTACCGCTTCTAGAGTGCGAGGTTGACCATCGAGTAAGCCGAAACGTAATCTGATGATATGCTCCTCCCGAGGCGTGAGCCTACTCCTTAGAAGCTCGTCTATCTCTCTCCTCAGGAACGCTCGAGAGTATTCCTCTTCTGGAGTGAGAGTCTTTTCATCCACCAAGAAATCTACCAAAGGACTCGATTCTTCCTCCCCGACCAGCTTCTCCAAGGAGATTGGAGCTCGAAAGATATATATAATATCATCTAATCGCTTCCTTGATATACCAAGTTCCTTAGCGACCTCTTCTACCATAGGCTCTCGGCCTAATTCCTGTTCCATCTCCTGGGAGACCCTGATATACCTACTCAATATCTCCATCAAATTGACGGGAACCCGAATCAATCTGGAATGCCTAGCGATCGCTCTCGTAATCCGTTGCTTTATCCACCAAATAGCATAAGTGCTGAACTTGAATCCTCTCTTGAACTCGAATTTCTCAACAGCCTTGATCAGTCCTTGATTCCCCTCCTGGATGAGATCGAGAAATGGCAATCCCTGCCCTATATACTTCTTAGCGACATTGACGACCAAACGAAGATTAGCTTCGATCATCCTCTTCCTCGCAGCCTCATCGCCAAATCTCAATCGCTGGCTTAGGCCCATCTCCTCTTCAACAGTAAGAAGCGGAATTTGACTTATCTCTTCCAGATATATTTTGAGTAGATCATCCGAATCGATATCTTCAGCCAACTCTCACCATTCCCTTTCCTAGATGTGGAGGTGACAAGCAACGAAGTGGCCTCCCCCAACATCCTTGAATTCGGGTTCTTCCTGCTTACATATCGGCATTACATAGCGACATCTCGTATTGAAGCGACACGCGGGTGGAGGATCGATCGGACTGGGCGGATCGCCCTCTAGGATGATCCTCTCCTTCTTGACAGTAGGGTCAGGAATAGGAACTGCGGATAATAACGCTTGAGTATAAGGATGCAGAGGGTTCTTATACAATTCATTACTCTGCGCTAACTCAACCACTTTCCCCAGATACATAACCGCCACTCTATTGCTTATATGCTCTACTACGCTCAGATCATGAGCGATAAAGAGATAGGTCAAGCCAAACTTATCTTGAAGATCCTCCAGGAGGTTAATAACTTGAGCTTGGATGGAAACATCAAGAGCCGATACTGGCTCATCAGCTATGACCAATTTTGGATCCACCGCTAAAGCTCTAGCGACTCCGATCCTCTGCCTCTGCCCCCCGGAAAACTCATGGGGATACCTTCTCATATGTTGAGCGCGTAATCCTACGGTCTCCAACAATTGTAAGACCTTCTCTTCTCTTTCCCTACCCTTAGCCAGATCGTGTATGATCATCGCCTCCCCCACTATATCTCCCACAGTCATTCTTGGATTCAGGGAGGCATAAGGGTCCTGAAAGATGATCTGCATATCGCGACGTAGAGCGCGCATATCTTCCTTATCGAGAGCGAAGACATCTTTACCCTCGAAATATACCTTGCCTGCCGTAGGTTCGAGCAAACGTAGGATAACTCTTCCGGTGGTAGTCTTACCACAACCGCTCTCTCCCACTAAGCCGAGTGTTTCCCCTCGTTTAATAGTAAAGCTCACCCCATCGACTGCCCTAACATTAGCCAATACTCGGGAGAATAATCCTCCCCTGATGGGAAAATATTTCTTTAGGTTCTGAACAATTAATATATCCTCTCCATTAGAACTCTGATCAAACATTTACTTCACTCTCCGTTATGCTGTAGTCTTATATTGCCTGATAGCTCTATCATACTCTAATTCCTTATATCTCCAACATCTAACCAGATGCCCATCTTCGGCTTCCTCTAGCGGAGGCTCCTCATCTCGACATTTATCCACCACAAAAGGACATCGCGGATTAAATTTACATCCACTGGGGAGATTAAGCGGGTTGGGAACTATCCCCTCGATAACCCTTAGACGCTCCTTATGCTCCGCATCTAAGTCGAGACGAGGAATTGATCCTAAAAGACCAATGGAATATGGATGCTGAGGATTCTTGAATACCGTATAGGCATCTGCATATTCAACCGCTCTCCCCGCATACATAACCACCACTCTATCCGATACCTCAGCGATGACACCTAAATTGTGAGTGATCATCAACATCGCCATCCCCAATCGCTCTTGCAGGTCGGAGATCAGCTCCAATATCTGAGCTTGGATAGTAACATCGAGCGCTGTTGTCGGCTCATCGGCGATGAGTAGCTCAGGATTGCAGGAGAGAGCCATCGCGATCATAACCCTTTGCCTCATTCCTCCGCTCATCTGATGAGGATATTCTCTGATTCGTCGCTCTGCCTCTGAGATCCCCACTAAATCCAACATCTCAATGGTCTTATTCAATGCGGCTCTCTTATTCAAACCCTGATGGAGCATTATCGCCTCGGCGACCTGATCCCCGATAGTATAGACTGGGTTAAGGGAGGTCATAGGCTCCTGAAAGATCATCGCTATCCTATTTCCTCGGATCTTTCGCATCTCCGCCTCGCTCAGTTTGAGTAGATCCTGTCCTTGGAACACAATGGTTCCCTCAACGATCTTCCCCGGAGGACTGGGGATCAGACGCATAATGGAGAGAGAGCTGACGCTCTTCCCACAACCGCTCTCTCCCACCATTCCCAAGGTCTCCCCCTTTCTGATATCGAAATCCACTCCATCAACAGCTCTGACTATGCCATCCTCGGTATAGAAATAGGTTTTAAGATCCTTAACATCAACTAATATCTCCCCATCGTTATTATTCGTCATTTTAACTCTTTACTCCTTCCATCATATAAGCAAATTGATCGCTCTCAGTTACAATTTGTTTTCTGTATATTCACTGATGAATTTATATATATTCCTCGCAATTTCTAGCGCTTCTTCGGCATTAGCTCTACTATCAGGCTCTTCTCTACAACTTGGTGAGATAAGAAACAAACCTGAGAATAAAATTCATTATCCAAGCCTAATTTGGCAAATTCCAGATCATCTCCTGCTTTTGATAGCCAGAGTTCAAACTCCTCCATCGTATATAACCTTTCCCTTCTTCAATATTTCCTCTCTAAAAAATAGGCTCTTCTCACAAGCCCTCTCATATTCTTCAGGAGTATATACTATGATATCCGCACCTACATCGTGGTCACAGAGTAAAGCCACCTCTCTCAATCTATCAAAGAATCCTTTAGGCGTCTCTTTGATTACCAATAGATCGATATCGCTAGTCTCGGTGATATTCCCGCTAGCCATTGAGCCAAAGAGGATTATCTTCTCCGGATGATATTTCTCTTTAAGAGAAGCGACGATCTTCTCAAGATTATATTCTAATCTTTGTTTTCTCTGTAGAACTGTAGTCATAATTATAAACCAGCAACAAGGAGTCCAAAACTCTGATTATCCCATCGCTCTCCCGTGCGCTCTCGGATCGAGGGCATCGCGCACGCCATCACCGAAGAAGTTAAAGGCCAAAACTGCGGTGAAGATGAAGAATCCGGGAGATATTATCCAGGGGAAGGAGACTAAAACCCTCACTTGTTGAGCCGCTCTCAACATCAATCCCCAACTAGCTTGAGGCTCCTGAATCCCTACCCCGAGGAAGCTAAGGACAACCTCTCCTAATATATAACCAGGGATCGATAGGGTAGCCCCAACGATCACATAGGTCATAGTACTCGGGAGGATATGCTTGATTATGAGCCGAAGCGTGTTTGCCCCCATCGCCTCGGCGGCCACTACGAAATCCCGCTGTTTTATGGAGAGCACCATCCCTCGAATAACACGAGCTGCCCCTGCCCAACCGATAAAACCGAAGATACATACTAAGACTAGATAGATCATAGCCGAGGACATAGAAAGAGGAAGAGCCGCTCTGATAGCTAAGATCAGATATAGTCCAGGGACGGACATTAGGATCTCGCATAGCCTCATCATAAACCAATCCATCTTCCCCCCAAAATAGCCCGATATACCCCCGAACAATAGTCCCAAGGAGTAGGTGATCGCTATGCCAAATAGACCTATCGATAGCGAGATCCGAGAGCCGAATAGGATGCGCGAGAAGACACAACGTCCTAAGATATCAGTTCCTAAAATATAGATATTAGCTGGTTCTTCAACCCCGAAGAGGTGGATATCCCAGGGGATCAAACCAAACATCTTATATTTTGTTCCCCTGACAAAGAAATGGATATAATATTTTTCGCCTTTGACTGTTTCATATCTCTTTTGAATCATATCGGCTAACTTGTAGTTATAGACGAAGGGACGAAGGCTGAAATGTCCCTCTTCATCGAAAAAGTGTATCGCGGTGGGAGGATGATAGGACTTCTTCCTATTCTGAGTGTTCTCACCGTAAGGGGTAACGAAGTCCGCAAAGATCGCCAAAGTATAGAATATAATGAGTAGAATTCCTCCCAATACCGCCATCTGATTTCGATGAAATCTCTTCCAGAAGCCGATCCCCATCTTTGATTCTTTAGTTCCTATTTTCTTCTCCATATCAATTTTCACTCACTCCGAGTATCTCCAATAAATCACTCACTATATATAGATGTTGGTATCAAGAACAACTCTGATCATATCGGCTCTTTTCTTATCTTGTGAATCTCCTCATCGACTATCTCCATCACCCTTTCATCGGTAAGTTGCTCATATTCGATCCCTCTCTCCTCACACCATTTCCTAAAAGAATCTCGGGCTGTCTCAAAATTTCTTTCTAATTCTTTCTTCTCCAAACATCTATCAATTCTAACCATATTCTCAATAACTTTTCCAAGCTCAGGCTTCGATGCCCCTTTTTCAATTAAAGCTCTGATCTCAAGTTCCAGAAGCCAACTATGTTTAAGTATTTGCGCAATTTTGATAATATCATTTATCCTTCTCTCAGGAAGACCCTCTATCGCTATCAAAAGTTTATTTTTTAACTCCTCTTTCATAATTTCTCCCCCTTTTAATCATACCTTATCCTGGGGTCAGTAACAGCTAATAGTAGGTCAGCGATCAGATTGCCAATCACAAGTAATACCGCTCCCATCACCAGGCTTCCCATCACTAGATGCACATCTTGATTAAAGAAAGCCTCTACGATTAAACGCCCCAAGCCGGGATAGGAGAAAACCACCTCAACTAATACGGAACCCCCCAATAATCCGGCCAGCCAGAAGCCAAAGATAGTAATGAGCGGATTGATGGCATTACGCACCGCATGCTTATATATTACCACTCTCTCCCTCAGCCCCTTAGCCCTAGCGGTAGTTATATAATCTAAGCGGAGAACATCGAGTAGATTACCCCTCATCTGCCTCAGCAAACCAGCCATACCTGCTGTCCCTAAGACTATAGTGGGAAGGACCAGATGTCTTGCCATATCCCATCCTTTTCCCAAAAAGGATAATTTATCAAAATTTACGCTTTGAAGACCTCCGATGGGAAACAATCCGGTCTTAGCGGCGAAGAAGATGCAGAGCAAGGCAAAAAAGACATTAGGGATCGACATCCCAAAGAAGGCGAACATCGTTATGATCTTATCCCCTAACGTATAACGATGGACTGCGGAATAGATACCAGCCGGGATCGCTATTAACCAAGAGAAGAGCATCGTTGTAAGAGAGAGAATAAGGGTATTAAATAATCTCTGCTTTATCACTAAAAAGGCTGGAACTCTCCAAGCCAAAGAATAGCCAAAATCGCCCTGAACTAAGTTAATCAACCATTTGAAGTATTGGATGTAGAAGGGTCTATCTAAGCCAAATTTTATCCTCAGATTCTCCACAGTCGCCCTAGATATCTGAGGGTTCATCACCAGTTTAGAGAAGAAATCTCCTGGAGCCAGACTAAGAGTTCCAAAAGAGATAAAGGTTATGACGATTATCATAGGGATAATCATTAGGAAACGGCGAACCACATATACGTACATAGTTGATCTCCCGAAACCGCACTTGATATTGGGTGACGGTCAGGTCACCAATGACCTGACCGTTCTATTTACCCAACTCAATTTAGCGGCTGATCTATTGTTTGATCCAGATCTCCCAGATATTATGATCAACGCCTCCGAAAGCAGTTGGTTTCACATTCTGGAGCTTGTTGCGAATCGCGAAGAGAGCGGACTGTTGAACTGTGTAGATGACTGGTAGCTCATCGGAGATGATCACTTGCCACTCGTCGTATAATTCCTTCCTCTTGCTTTGAACGCAACCAGGAACGGAATCAGCACTGATGAAGATCTCATCAACACGTCCCTCCCATTCATACTCAGGAGGCTCATCCTCATAGTTCCAGAAGTGGAGTCCACCATTGGACATCTCCACATTCTTACCGCTATAAGGATCAGGTCCCCCGGTTAGACCGATGATGACCGCCTCCCACTCTCCAGTCTCGGTCAGCCTAGTTACTAAGTCGTTGAACTGAATAGGCTGGAAGATAGCCTCGATTCCTACCTTAGCTAGGTCATCCTTGATTATGTTTCCGATCTGCTCTCTCGTTGTATTACCAGCGTTGGTGGTCATCGAGAAGGTTACCTTATTCCCCTCTGCATCATATAGGACATCGCCTTCATACTCGAACCCAGCTTCCAAGAGCATCCCTTTGGTTTTGTCAAGGTCATATTCATACCTGATCACATTTGGATTGTAGAAGAACTTAGCCGCCTCCGAGACCGGACTCCACTGGGCTACACCCAGTCCCAGCAGAATATTATCGATGATAGTCCCCTTATCTATGCAGTGAGCGACAGCCTTTCGGAAGGTCTTGTTGGTGAACCACTTCTTCTTGAGCGGATCCTTGGCATTCCAATTTAAGGTTAAGAAGCTAGTGCCGAAGGTGGGACCACCATCGAGAAGGGTGAAATCTCCCTCCTCTTGCTCTGGCAGAAGGATAGCCCAATCCTCGGGACGAGGACCAAGGACATCGATCCCTCCGGTTTGGAACTCCAACACTGCGGCATTCAGATCAGGAACGATCTTCCAGATCATCTCATCCAGATAGGGAAGTTGCTCCCCATTGGGACCCTTGCGCCAATAATTGGGATTCCTCGCTTGCCTCACCCACTGGCTGGGTTTATACTCCGTGAGAACAAAAGGTCCACTACAGACGATATCCTTTAGCGGAGTATCAACCCCCCAGGTCGCGTTGAACGTTCCTTCCTTTATCGCTCCCCCTAAGATATGTTTAGGCACGATAGGGGTTACCATCGAGCGAATGAAGGGGCAGAAAGGTTCGGGAAGCACGAACTTTACTGTGTAATCATCGACCTTGCTAACCTCGATCTGCTTGCCAGCGATAGTGAAGATATCTCGCGAATCGGTTTCCACCTCAGGGTTATAGATAACGTCATTGAAAGTGAAGACCACATCATCAGCGGTGAGGGATTCTCCATCGCTCCACTTCACATCCTCTCGCAGATAGAAGATCCAAGTTAAGCCATCCTCACTTACATCCCAGGATGTGGCTAAGTTAGGTTCTATCTCGGTAGTCACCCCGTTAGCCGCAGTGAGTCCCTCAAACATATTACCATCAGTGATATTGGTCGTCGAGGTCTCCTGAGCAACATAGGTATTGAATGATTTAGGATCGGAAATACTGGATCTATAGAGCGTTCCCCCCTTCTGAGGTTCCTCAGCCGACGCTAGGGAGAAAATGGATACACTGAAGGCTACGATAAATAGCCAAAATGTTAATTTCCTCATAAGAAATTTTACCTCCTTACTTAAATACTTAGTTTTGATCTGAGCTTTGCGAAGTTATTCCGATAATTTTTAAGCTATATCTACCTCCTCTCTCCCACTGCAACATCAGCTAAATCTTATCTCCAAACAAAAGGATTACACATTTTAAATTATAGAGGAAAGTCCGATAAATGTCAATAGTTTGTCTGCATTTTTCACAACAGTATCATCATTTTCTTATCATCCACTCTATCGAAACTACGCTCTCACCTAACTTTCGCTAATATCTTCCCGTCGTCTCGAATCGCAAGAGAGATTGGGGATACTAATCGATCTTGTTTCAGGTGCTTGGCTTGAGGGGGTTGGAAAATGGAAAGTAGAAATTGGAAAATTGACGCTATCATTATCCTGATTTCAATTTCCCCTTTTCTAATAATAGAGAGATGAAAGAGGAGATTTCACGGAAAGCTTGATCATATAAATCATATAGGGGGGAGAGATATTTGAGCTACATAAGGATATATCAATAGCACTGAAATCAGATAAGTTCCTAAGCCACAGTATATCAGAAATCCTATGGAACTAGTAAATTCAAAATTGGCTCTCTTCATAACCGCTAAGGCTAATATAACGGCGATGAGAAACCCAATCCCCTGCAATAAAACGCTGAATTGGGGATAATTGAGCTTAGATATCTCAAAACGCAAGACCGAGAATATAATCGCTAAAAACACCACTATGAAAGCGATCTTTATTTTACTAGGGATTCTCCCGAAGGGGGTCTTCAACAATAAAGTATAGATCCCCCATATAACCAATAGCACTAATATGTTGGGAGCGAAGAGGAACGCTCCATAAATGAGGGACATCAGAAGGTTCACTGCCAATTGGATAAATTGATCTAGGACTCCCCTCCCATAGTCATAAGTATTTAGACTCTCCATAAAGCTCATAAATCTTGGTTGAGGGGAAACCGTATTTTTATAGGCTAAACGATAGGTATCTTGCGTTGTTCTCTCATACCAGAAGAGATGTAATTTATTGAAGGAATCTATAACGAAGGATGGCTTTATGGAATAGGAGAAGTCCATCGTCAATCTCTCCTCCTGTGCCATCTCTTGGCTATCGGAGGAGAACGAAGCAGACATTATTTCTCCCCCACCTCGTCCTTTCGCTTGCCAAACTACATAAACTTTGTCTCTTGCATCGATCGCTATATTGGGATGTTCAACCTCAAATCTATCAGGAGTTAATACCTCTTCATAAGTGATCTCTCCTTGAGGACTCAAGCGCGTATAATATATATCTATAGCGGCTCTTCCGAATCCTGCCTGACGGAGGATCTTCGTCCAAACGATATGAGCATAACCCTTTGAGTCAAAAGCTAAGGACGCGCCCGTATCCTCTATATATGGTCTATTAGGCATAAAATCACTTAGGGAGGATCCGATCTTTAGAGGTTCTCCCGTGAGCTTTCCATCTCTCTTGATACCGGAGAAGTAAAAGGTGGATTTTAGAAGCTCTATCTCCTTCCAAGTTATCGCTAATTCGCCGTTATTATTCACCGCAAGGCGAGGAACACCCAATCTCTTCTCACTATAATATATCTCCTGCTTATCCCCTATAACCTCCTTCGAGATCCTTAGATGATATAAGGAGTTCTCCTTCTCAATCCAAACTAAATGTAATATCCCCTTATCATCAACTACAGAATCTATATCCAGAGGGGATGAAAGGGCTAGGGGTAGAAGACGAGGTGGGGAGAGCATATTTGCTTCTGAATCCAGCTTCACATAATAAACCTGATAGTTACCCCTATCTCCCTCCTCCAGGATTAGGTGAAGCATATCCTCTCCATCTATATTTAGCATAACAAGACTCGGTTTGGAGGGAAGATTCAAATTGGCTTCGGCTAAGATCTCCCCCCTTCGATTCAGCTTAACGTAGAGAAGCCCCTGCTCAGATAGATTGATAGAGTGCAATATGTCCTTAGAATCCCTTACTACCTGAGGAGGATTAGGGATTTCATTTAGTTTCGAAAACCGTTCAGTTATGGACCATCCTTGAGGAAAAGCCTCCCCTCTCTCATAAGGAAGCAAGAGTAAGAAAACCAACAATATAATCGATCTAAGGAGATGAGACCTCATCAATGCCTTCGCTCTTAGATCCATTTTCCTTATACCAATGTTCCAGATTCCACAAAATTCCCAAAGGAGAGGGAACGATACCCTTGAACTCGGAACGCACGACAGTTTTTATTCGAGGTATCCAGAGGAAGATGAAGGGCTGATCCTCTATGATCAACTCTTGGATCTTCTGATATATTATCTTTCGCTTTCCCTTATCCCAGGTATGACGTCCTTCCTCAAGCAGACCATCGACCTTCGAGTTGCTATAGGAGAAAAAGTTGAACCCTCCCCTCGCCTCCTCAGAGTGCCAGACTATATAATCATCAGGATCTATGGTGAAGGTAAACCCCGCGATCACCGCCTCGAAATCCCTGGCTAAAAGGTGATCTTTGACGAGAGATTCCCAGGGCACCTTCTTAATATCGACCTTAACTCCTATCTTTCCGAGAGCATCCCTTATTAACTCGGCGGCTTTTCCCCTTTGCTTATTATCGCGGTTAGTAAATATAGTGAAGCTAAAGATCTCGCCATCCTTATCCAAAACACCATCGTTATCGGTATCCTCCCACCCCTCTTCCGCCAATAGTTTTTTGGCTTTCTCCGGATCGTAAGGATAAGGTATAAGATCTGGGTTATAAGCCCAGGAAGAGGGAGAGACTGGAGATCTACATATCTCACCTTGTCCCTCAAGCACCTGATCGATTATAGCTACTCTGTCTATAGCATAAGATAACGCCTGCCTCACCTTACTGACAGAGAAGAGAGGTTCAGCGTTGTTGAGACCGAGATAGTTGTAGTTCATATCGTCATAGATGTAGAAATTGTATTCATCCTTATTCTTTATGGTTTTCTCATCTTCAGGATATATATCTCTGACTAAATCCACACCTTCGAGCTGCAACTCTAAAGTGGCAGAAGCTTTATCAGAAATTACCTTCATAACCACTCTATCTAAAGCTGGTCTCCCTTTGAAATAATCATCAAAAGCCTCTAAAGTGATATGACCTTGGGGAAGCCACTCGACGAATTTAAAAGGTCCTGCTCCCACTGGTGCTTTATTAAAAGCTACGAAATCAGCCTCTCCTCCCTCTAATAAGTGCTTAGGTAGAATCCCTAGGGTGAAGTTCGCTAATCCAGGGGAGAAGGGTTCAGTGAAGACTACCAAAAAGGTTTTATCATCGATAACATCCCATCCTTCTACCATCTCGAATCTCAGTCGATAAGGAGAATCTATCTGAGGGGTCACAGCTAGACTATAGGTGAATTTTACATCCTCAGCGGTGAGATCATCTCCGTCATGGAATTTGAGTCCATCTCGGAGATGGAAGGTAATTGTTAATTCATCTTCTGATATCTCCCATGATTCAGCTAGATCAGGCTCGATCTCTAACTTTTCGTTAATCTTTACCAATCCCGCATAAATTAGATTATTAACCTTCGTAGAAACAGGATCAATAGCCAAGAGGGGATTCAGTGATCGGACATCTTTAGCGGCAGCAAAGGTCAAAGTTCCCCCTTGGGGAATTGCCTGCTCTCGAGCCTTAGTATCATAACTGTGGATAATTAAACTACCTAGAAAAAGGCAAAGTCCCCAAATTATTATCTTCTTTCTCATACTGACCTCTTTTTAAGGAAACTTTTTTACCTTGAGTTCTAATCGAAGCAAAAGTTTCCTTAATTCTGACATTGAAAAAATGGAAAAAGTCACTCTCGATTACTTCCGATCCCCAATTTCTAGCACTCTAATGCTCATCCGCAGTGACAAATAGTCGAGATATTACCATGATGATAGAATCTCGGTATCGTTAAGAGAAAATGGAGAGATAAAGAGAGGTGAATATATACGCCACTGCTAAGATCTCCGTGATCTTACGCAGGTTCTCCCCAGCCCTTCTCCCCCCTCCGAAAAGCACTTCAGAGCCTCCACCACCAAGGAAACCGGATAATCCCATCCCTCGGCTGGACTGGAGGAGAATGATAACGATCAAACCCCCGCAGCCGATAAGGTGAACGAACATTAAAACGGTATTAACCATAAGTAAATTACCTCCCATAAAAGGAAACTTTTTAATTCTGGTAACTTTTTTACCTTGAGTCCTATTGACTGCAAAAGTTACCAGAACACTTGAGTCCTAATCCCTGCTAAAAGTTTCATTTTTTATAACGCACTATCTTCGAGAAATCTTCAGCTTTTAAGCTGGCGCCTCCAACTAGGGCTCCGTCGATCTCTTCCTCACTCATAAATTCTACTATATTTGAAGGCTTGACAGAGCCACCATATTGAACCCTTATCCTCTGAGCGATTTCCTCGCTATACATCTTGGTCAATACTTGACGAATAAAGGAGACAACCTGATTAGCATCAGCACCCTTAGACGATCTTCCTGTTCCGATCGCCCAAATAGGCTCATAGGCGATCACTAGGGTATCAACCTTATCGCTCGGAAGTAGCTTCAAGCCAACCTCTACCTCTCTCCGAACAACCTCCTCGGTCCTTCCCGCCTCTCGCTCCTCCAGAGTCTCACCTACGCAGACGATCGGAGTAATGCCGTGAGCGAAAGCGACCTTCACCTTCTTGTTTACTCCCTCATCAGTCTCGCCGAAATAAGCTCTTCTCTCGGAATGCCCTATGATGACATAGTCGCATCCGATATCCTTTAGCATCACTGGAGATGTCTCTCCAGTATAAGCTCCCTTTTCCTCCCAATACATATTCTGAGCTCCCAACTTGATATTGGTTCGCTCTATCGCTTTCTTGACCTCGGTTAGAGCAGTGAATGGCGGGCAGACCGCTATCTCTACATCTACAACATCAGCCACTAGATCAAGTAGCCTGGTAACCAGCTCGATAGCCTCGCCTACGGTCTTATTCATCTTCCAATTGCCTGCTATAAACGGCGTGCGCAAATTATCTCACTCCTTTACGATTTTGGTATTAATTATCATTTAAAGCTGCTATACCTGGTAGAACTTTGCCTTCGAAGAACTCCAGCGAAGCACCACCTCCCGTAGAGACATGAGTCATCTTGTCAGTCAATCCTATCTTCTTAACTGCCGCCGCAGAATCTCCTCCCCCAATGATAATCGTGGCATCGCTATCCGCCAACATCTTAGCGATAGCAGTAGTCCCCATCGCGAACTTATCCATCTCGAATACTCCTACGGGACCATTCCAAATGACGGTCTTAGCACCTTTGAGGGCTTCCTTTACTTTCTCAACAGTCCTAGGCCCCATATCTAATCCCATCCAGTCGGCAGGGATACTATCGGCGGAGACAACCTTAGTATTCGCATCATCAGAGAATTTATCAGCTACTACTACATCAGTGGGTAATATAAAGTTTACTCCCTTCTTCTTAGCTTTCTCCATCAACTGCTTAGCCAACTCGACCTTATCCTCTTCCAGCAAGGACGTGCCAACCTCATATCCTAAAGCCTTGAGGAAGGTATAGGACATTCCCCCTCCGACTATCAAGGTATCGACCTTATCGAGAAGATTATCTACCGCGGGGATCTTATCAGAGACCTTCTTTCCTCCCAAGATTGCTACGAAGGGTCTATCAGGGTTCTCCATAGCTTTACCCATAATGCGGAGTTCCTTACCCACGAGGTAGCCAGCTACCGCCACCGGAAGGAATTTAGTTATACCTTCGGTCGAGGCGTGAGCCCGGTGAGAAGTTCCAAAAGCATCATTTACATAAACATCGGCTAGGGAGGCCAGCTTCTTCGCAAATTCTTCGTCGTTCTTCTCCTCTCCCTTATGGAAGCGAAGATTTTCGAGAAGAATAACATCTCCCTCCTTCATTTCAGAGACAGCCTTCTCCACCTCTTCCCCGATACAATCATCGAGCTTCTTCACCTCTTTACCCAAAAGCTCACTAGTTCTCTCGGCAATCGGATCCATCTTCAGCTTATCAACCACCTGTCCCTTAGGCCTTCCCAGATGGCTCGCTAAGATGACCCGAGCCTTATGATCGATCAAATATTTTATAGTTGGTAGAGCGGCTTTAATACGAGCATCATCAGTGATATTTCCTGCTTCATCTTGAGGGACATTAAAATCCACCCTAACAAATACTCTTTTGGAATCTAAATCTACATCCTCGACAGTCTTTTTATTCATAATAACACCCCTTTAAGATAATATATATTATTACATTCAAGTGTTCGTCAGGTATTAGGACCTGACGAACACTTAGAAGATAGCGTCACGGAACTTCTTATAGACCCTTCTTAACCATATAAGCGGCCAGCTCAGCCATTCGGCAGGAGTAACCCCACTCGTTATCATACCAAGAGAAAACCTTAACGGTATTCCCTACAACCATAGTTGAGAGAGCATCCACGATGGAAGAGGCAGGGTCGCCCTTGAAGTCCATGGAGACCAGAGGTTCTTCACAAACCTTGAGAGTGTTCTTCATCCTTCCAGCAGCCGCGGCCCTAAAGGCATCGTTAACTTTCTGGACACTGACTTCCTTCTTCACATTCACTACTAAATCTACAATAGATACAGTAGGAGTGGGAACTCTCAGAGCTACCCCATCAAGTTTCCCTTCAAGTTCGGGAATGACTAAGCCTAGAGCTCTAGCGGCTCCCGTGGTGGTAGGGATTATGTTAAGAGCGGCAGCTCTAGCTCTGCGCAGATCCTTGTGCGCCAGATCTAATATACTCTGATCATTAGTATAGGAGTGAATCGTAGTCATAAAGCCATTCACGATCCCGAACTCATCATTGAGCACCTTAGCTATAGTAGCCACGCAGTTGGTAGTGCAAGAAGCATTGGATATTAGATCGTGCTTAGCAGGATCGTAAACTTCCTCGTTCACTCCCAAAAGTAAAGTAGCGATATCCTTATCCCTCGGGGGAGCACTAATGATAACCTTCTTAGCTCCCGCCTCTATATGAGCTCCAGCCATCGCTCTGGTTTTTCCTACTCCAGTCGATTCGAAGACGATCTCTACCCCTAGATCTTTCCAGGGCAACTGTTTCCAATCTCTTTGAGCAAAAACCTTCAGTTCCTTACCATTGACGACTATATTATCGCCCTTAACCTCTACTTCACCAGGGAATCTCCCATAATTCGAATCGTATTTGAGCAGGTGAGCATTCGTCTCGGCATCCATCAGATCGTTTATAGCTACTACCTCTAATTCCTCTGGATAATAATCCAACACCGCTTTGTAAGATTGTCTTCCGATTCTCCCGAATCCATTGATTGCTATTTTTACAGCCATTAGACAGATTCCTCCTTCTTTGCTTAGAATTGAGATTTGGGAAATTTCTGTTTAATTAAACGACATACTTAGTGCTTCTCCCTAGTCTCTCCAGAATCTCCTCTCTTCTCTCCTTATAGCCTGGATGCTCCATCAAGGCATAGGTGGCGATCTTTCCTCCCTCTACCCCCGGTTGATCGAAGGGATTGATATTATATAGCCCTCCCGCAAAGGCGGTTTGAACCTCCAACATATATAGCAGTTGCCCGACAGTGAAGGGATTTACCTCTGGCAAAGTGATAGTGCAATTTGGTCGCTGGTTATCAGTAAGAGCGGTTTCGGTAGCGGTCTGTTCAGCATTTATCAACTCCGCCAGCGAATGATCACCCAAATATCCGATACTTTCCTCCGATGAGAATCGCTTGGCGATCCCGACTTCCTCCTTGAACTTCTCGACTCTGAGGAAGGTTATGACTTTATCATAAGGTCCTTCTATGTAAAGCTGGGTCTGAGAGTGCTGATCGGTTGCTCCCAAAGCCTTGATAGGAGTAGGACCGACATTTATCACCCTCCCATCCAGAGAATACTTTTTGCCCAAACTCTCCGCCCACAACTGTCTATACCAGTCCGCTACGTCCTTCAGCGGATGAGAATAGGGCATCATCACCGATAGATGCTTCCCCTTCTTCACATCAGCTATATA
>CAZSTA010000012.1:19310-25052 GCA_964609495.1 uncultured bacterium
AATTGCTAGCGCCAAGCCTATCTATTAGATGTTCTCTTACCACCAGATAGTTAGCGATGGTTTCCGCGGTCCTCCCCGATTTACTTATAACATTGAAGATCGTTCGCTTCGGATCGAGTATCTCCAACAAGCCCGCGATCCTAACTGGATCGACATTGTCAGGGAAGAAAACTCGCGGATATCCACCCCTCTTCTCCTCAGATAGCAAGTTATAGTAGGGATGATTAAGAGCATTTTGCAGAGCGATATTACCCAGAGCTGAACCTCCGATCCCTATCACTACGAAGTTACCGCACTCGGGAAGAGCCTCCTCGACAAACTCCTTTACCGCGGAAATTGTGTCCCTGGCGTAAGGGAGATCTCGGAAAGGCAGTTCGCCTTTGCTTCTTCCCTCCCCTAAATTTTGATGAATCTCCCTCGCTCTACCCTCAAGAGCTACTATCTCCTCCTCCGTTATACCATGCTCAGAGCCGATGGTATCCGCCATCATATTAGTGAAGTTAAGCTTGATCCTCATCTTATCACACCATTTCTCATCGGCCCATCCCTGCATTATCTATAGCCACTCCCTCTCTCACAAATTAGGCAGAAGTCCTTCTATCGTAGAGTTACTTATAAGCTCTTAACCTCAGCTATTAACTTGACCTTCCATTCCTCTTGAGGGGCTAAGTCGAACTTCCAATGAGGCAGGACGATCGATGATTGATAGACCCTTTCGAATCCTCCCTCCGATTGAGAAACTGTCTCCAGAGGAAGACGCCACAGATTGGCTGGCTTATCTACCCGAAGCGAAATATCGACCTTCAACCATTCATCGCGCAAGCCCACTAGCGTTACATTTTTATTCTCTCCTAGGCTGGCTAAATTTCGCTCCTCACCTAACTCGTCTCCCTCCAGATAATAATATCTATCGTCTGCGTAACCAGCCAGTAACGAGAAGTTAAATTCCGATCCGAACCATAGCTCGACTCTACTATCACTTAAATTAGCTACTGTATAATCGGTTTCAATGGTAGATTTACCCTTATTTATCCTAAATTTCTTCTCTATCCTAATCGGGATAGATACGCCCTCAACCCAAACTTGACCTCTCCGAGCAAGCGTTATGATTAAGGTTTCTTCCTCCTGCTTGAACTCGGATTCATAAAGTTGATTTACGAAATCTCCTTGTTCCCCATAGGAACACCTCTTGAACTTGTCTATATCGGTATCGGGATGAAGGAAATGATCGAGGAAACAGACCCTTCGATACCAATCATAACTCAGATAGTTCTCCAATCCCTCTTCCTTGACCCTCACGATCTCGTGAATAGTCTTTACCTCCCCAGCCTCCTCATCACTTAACTGAGCCTCATTCTTACGAGATTCTACCAATTCCCATATCTTCTGATGATAAGCCTCCGGCCTCCGAGCTATCGTATCTATCACGTTAATCGCTCTGGGCTTATAATCCCATTCCAACAGAGAACCGCCATAAGCAGGAGCAAGATAAAGATTCATAAGATCATTATTTACCACTATCTCCTCGTTTCCATCATAATCTATATCGAAGCTTGAGACCTCAAGCCAACTATCCTCATCCTTAAAAGCCCTATCTGCGACATCTTCAGCTCGAATCAAGTGATGATATACAGCATATCTGAGAAAGTTGAGATAAAGACCTCCAAAGACCCCATGCCAATAGGCACAGTTGCATTGCCCTTTCCAAAGTTCATCCTGAGCCTTAGCGATGATCTCATCCTCAGTGGCGACCAATTTCGCTACTTTATCACTCACATATAGCATCTTCTTGTGGATATTATTGCCCTCTGGATACTTGGCTAGATAATTTCGCCAGAATCCTCCCCTTATGAATTGCCCGTATTCCTCCATCTTGCCAGCATCCTCAACCATCTCGACTAACTTCTCATATCTCAATATCGACTCTGCGGGAAGCGCCCATTCCATCATCTCCACATAGGAAGCAGTGGGTAAATATATTCGTCCTATCGGCTTATAGTTATCTATATACTCCGAGAAAGTTACCACCTTGATCCAATCGCTATTTTCCTCCAACAGCGTAAAGAACTTCTCAAGCCACCCCTCCACGAAAACCGTCTGGTGTGTCCCTGGCCAAACTCCGAACTTTTCTCCATCATCAGCCATAGTGGAGAGTTTATCGCCCTCGGCATCCGCTATGCTCTCTAAATATTCTATCGTTCTCTCAGGAGGCTTGAAGGGGATCAGATAGCGAAGGAGCTTGCTGATAGGGAATATCTTCAAGGGATACCCTTGCTCCTCGGTCAGATAATATCCCAGCATATCCTGATCCTTCAATCCTACACTGCGAAAGTGCGAATCATCCACTACCAGATATTCCACTCCTGCCTCGTTAACCGGCTTGGATAGATGCGGCTCCCAAACCCTCTCTGCTAACCACATCCCTCGTGGTGTATAGTCAAAATAATCCTTGATAAAATTGGTCAGTCTATTCAACTGTCCTAATTTATCCCTATCGGGAATGATCGGCAAGATCGGCTCGTAATATGCACCCGTCATCAACTCGATCTGCCCTCTATCAACTAACTTCTTGATCTTCTCAAGGACCTCTGGATATTTATCCATAAACCAGTCGATAAGAACCCCGGTATAATGTAAAGTCATCTTTATCTGAGGATGTTTCTCAATCACCTCGAGCAGTGGTAGATAGGCATCTTTATAAGCCGTATCGAAGACATAATCGAGATTTCCTATCGGCTGATGGCTATGCAATCCAAAGGTAAAATTTATCCTTCTTTTCACTAGAACCTCCTCAGAAGTGCGGTCTCAAGATAACCAATTATATCATAAATTCACTTAAAAAGCTAGAGGATCAGAGATACTTACACTACAAACAGCTTCGGAAAATTGCTCTGTCTATTATACCATAAATAAATAGGTTGTCAAGTCAAGTGAGTAAATCTTATCCCCCTGTAAAATCCTTCCACCTCTGCGCCATCTCCTGCAACCTCTTATCCACCAAATAGTTAATAGTTCCTTCCTCAAAGGTCCCGTCCTTCCTTCGCTCTCCTGCCTTCAATCCTGTTAGAATCTCTATCCCCTCATCTATCGTTTTTATCGGATATATATGAAACTTGCTCTCTTTAACTGCTTTTATCACCTCTCTATTGAGCATCAAGTTCTCGATGTTCTGATAAGGGATTGCAACCCCCTGCGTCCCGGTTAATTCTTTAGCTTTGCACACCTCATAGAATCCCTCTATCTTCTCGTTCACTCCACCGATGGGCTGTATCTCCCCCTTCTGGTTGATAGACCCAGTAACCGCGATATCCTGTCGCAAAGGAAGTTCGGCTAGGTCTGAAAGAATAGCATAGACCTCAGTTGAGGAAGCGCTATCTCCCTCCACTCCGCCATAGGACTGCTCGAAGCAGATACTAGCATTCATAGATAGAGGTTTATCGCGCGTATACTTTCCGCTCAAATATCCAGTTAGGATGGATACCCCTTTATCATACGTCATTCCACTTAAACCCGCCTCTCGTTCGATGTTGACCACCCCTTCGCTTCCCAACGAAGTCTCGGCGGTGATTCGCGAGGGCTTTCCAAAGGCATAATTTCCCATCGCATAGACCGATAGACCATTAACCTGCCCTATCGTTACTCCCTCCGTATTCAAAAGGATGGTGCCCTCCTCGATCATCTCCTGTAGCTTATCTTTTATCAAACTCTCCCGCTCGATCCAAGAAGATATCGCTCTATCAACATGCCGGTGATTCACCTTATCACTATTATCCATATCCGCCCAGTAGCTAGCCTCCCTCACCAGATCAACGATAATGTTAAATCTCGTGGAGAGCTTATTCTGTCTTCCCGCCAATCTAACCCCGAACTCAACTATGGCAGACACGCCAGTCTTATCGAATGGCTTCAACTCATCTTCACTGCATATCTTACGGATAAGGGAGGCATACTGATGTATCGTCTCAGCTTCCTTAGACATCACCACATCGAAATCCGCTCTTATCTTGAATACCTTCCGAAAATCATTGTCACTAATGGATAACAATTCATATAAAAGCGCACTTCCAATCATCACTACTTTGATCTTCACTTCGATAGGTTCTGGTTTCAGAGCAGAGGTGGTGAAGAGATAGAGCGGGTCATATCTTTGAACCTCGACGATCTCGTTCCTAAGAGTCCTCTTCAAAGCTGGCCATACTCCGGGCTCCATCATTACATCTTGAGCATTGAGCACCAGATACCCCCCATTAGCCCTTAGAATGGAACCAGCCTTTATCTTAGTGAAATCGGTCCTCCACACTCCCCCTTTATCCATAACCCGCTCGATAGTGCCGAAGAGGTTATTGTAAGAAGGATGTATCTCGATGATTATCGGAGCTCCCTCGGTTTCGGAATTATCGACTATGACGTTGACTCTGTATTCGAGGAACGGATCTGGCTGTCCCGAAAGAGGTTTACCCCCCGGAGGTGGAGCTTCTTCTCCCTCTTTCACTCTGAATCTATCGAGGTTCTCCACTATGCTTTTCTGAACCTCTTTTAAATAGTTAAGCACATCCTTGCTCTTATATTTAACCTCGATCTCGGAGATAGCTTCGGTTACCAAAGGCATAATTACCTCGTTATCCAATTCGCGTAACGCTTGGCTTAAAGCTTTATCTATATCCCTCGACTTTCGAAAGGCTTCCTCCATATCCTGAGTAAGCGCGGTATATTTATCCTTGAGTTGTCGGTAATCCTCTTGAGGAAACTTGTCTAACTGAGCTAAGGAACCAAGCTGATCTATGCTAACCGGTTTCCCTTCGATTAAGGGAGCGATATCGGGTTTGGTGAAAGGACCCATTTTGATCTGGATCAAGGTGAAATTATCCTGAGCTAACTCCCCTTCAAACTCCCTGATTATGCTCTTCTGCCTCTCCCCGAAGTTGTTAATTATCTCCTTCCGCCTGATCTGGTAATTTTCGCTCTCGAACACAGCCGGGATATCCCTCCTAAGGGAGTCTACGAGCCTCTCCATATCACTCTTGAACTCTCTTCCCCTCCCCGCGAGTAAGCTTATAACCCGAGGCATATCCGGATTTTTGAAATTATTAACATAACATTTGTCGTCAGGGGTCTCTTTCTTCCTCTCCTTAAGCTCCTTCAAGAGGTATTTAATAGTAGTGGTTCTTCCAGTTCCAGCTAGCCCAGTCGCGAAGATGTTGTATCCTTTGCTTTTGATATTCAATCCCATCTGGATCGCTTTGACCGCTCTTTCCTGCCCAATTATCTTCTCACAGACTTCGATATCATCAGTCGTCTCAAAGCCCAAACTATCAGGATCGCATCTCCATCTTAACTTCTCAACGGTAACTTCTTCAAACTCGGTTTTCTTAATCATATAACCCCTCCCTAAATCAAAAAAAGCGAGGGCTATTTATAGAAAATGCCCTCAGCTTTTATCCCATATTTGATTGGAGTTCTCAACTCCCCTCAATATTAGCAGAACCAGTATCACTCTCCGATGCCTCCGGTATCACTATCGCGGCTATTATATATAAAATAACGCCGCCTATTATGCCCAGAGGAAAACTGAAGATAACCCATAGTAGCCTTATTATGGTAGGATCTACCTTCGAATACTCTCCTATTCCTCCACATACGCCGGCTATCATTCTCTCCTTCTTGGAGCGATAGAGTCTCTTCTCCATAATTTCTTCCTCCTACTGAAATATAGATCCCTCAACGCTACTCCGAACTTTCAGG
>CAZSTA010000012.1:25152-31963 GCA_964609495.1 uncultured bacterium
AATTTCTTCCTCCTACTGAAATATAGATCCCTCAACGCTACTCCGAACTTTCAGGCTCCGGACTTTCAGGGATGACTATCCAAGCGATTATGTAGGCTATTACTCCCGCCCCCCAAGCTAGAGAGATCAGGACCCATCCCAATCTAACCCAAGTGGGATCGATATTGAAATACTCGGCAAATCCTCCGCATACTCCACCTATAATTCTATTCTTTTTAGAACGATATATCTTCTTTTCCATCTCGTTTGCTACCTCCTATAGTAAATTTGATGATACTCTTATATTGTAATATGGAGGATTCCACATTTTTGTTTCACTCATATCGAGTTCTCTTACTTCCTCTATCGCTTCTTCTCATTTTTACTGTTCCCAATGAAGCTAGCTCATTTTGATACAGATTCAACCGAGAGGGGAACTATGATTAGTAGCAAATATCGTTAATACCCATATTGCCCCTATTCCTCCCAGGCTCCCTAAACTATTCATTACAATATCAATCAACTCCAGATGACGAGAGGGGATAAGATATTGATATATCTCACTTGCTAGGGAGATCACAATAGCTATGAGAACTGCTTTTATCGCAAGTACTCGCTCGAAGGAATTGCCTTCCTTATTTGAGGGAGAGAAAGCTTTATATAGAAGGATACTCAAGATGGCAAAAAATAGAAAATGAGCTACATTACGCACACTTAAATAGCTCCCTAGAAGACTATTAACCTCTTTAATTGGGAATGATGGTCTGCTGGAGAAGTAAAAGAGGGCAATTGTCCAGAGAAGGGCTAAGATGCGATATAAAGTTGGGGAGCATCCCCTTATAAATCTGCTTAAGCTCACTACCTTTCCTCTTTAACTTTAATCTTCGATCTCCAGTTGTTATACACTATATGCCAATCACTTCTCAAATGTATAACGCGATATCGGCTCCTATGTCCTTTCCTGCGGAAAGATCGGATCGAGACCTTCGGTTTGTTTGGCTAACTGCTTAGCTTCCTCCTCGGAGAGTGGTTGAAACTTGTCAGCCGCGTCACATTCCCACCACAAAAACTCGGCGTGACTGGGACTCACCGCCGCTGTGATCGGCTTTGAGAGGACGAATCGCAAAGCCAACAACGCTTCGTCAGGGCTTTCCACCGGCGCATACCAACACTTGGGCCACTTCCGCTCTTCATCTTCCTTCCACTTTCTCTTAGCCAGCGCCTTCAACGCAAGTACCCCCGCACCCTTCTGCTGGGCTTTCTCCAACACCCGGGGGCCAAAATTCCCCTGATGCCAGCATACCCAGTTGAAGGGGAAAAGGATACTGTCGAACTCGAAACGGTCCAACAGCGCCAGGGCTGCCTCCTCGGAGTGGGCGGAAAACCCAAGGTATCGCACTAATCCCTGTTCTCGAGCCTCTATAAAGGCTTCCATCGCGCCCCCCGCTCCCATAATCTGATCGACCTCTTCCAACATCGTCACCGAATGGAGCTGATACAGATCGAAATAGTCTGTGCGAAGATTCCGCAGGGATTGATGTAGCTCCGCTGTTGCTCCCTCCTTCGTGCGTTCCAAGGTCTTGCACGCGAGGAACACGGACTTCCGATAGGGCTCGAGGGCGGGCCCCAGACGCTCCTCCGCATTCCCATAGCTCGGGGCGACATCAAAGTAGCTGACGCCTCGATCTACCGCCTGGGCAACCAGACGGCTTGCCGAGGATGGCTCCTCATTCATAACTACGATGCCACCAAAACCGACCACCGAAAGCGCTTCACCGGTGTCGCCTAAAAGACGCTTTTCCATCATCTTCACCTCTCAATATATGCTTATAAACACTCAACCTAACTTATAGGTGTCGTATCAGATCAGTAGTATTCTCAGCTACTTCAACCTTTGAGTTTTACATATTAAGTATTTCTAACACAACAACAGGCTCTTTTTAAAGAGCAAAGTGTATTGTATATAGTATAAGTATAGGATAAACATATAAAATTGTCAAGTGTTTTTTTGGCTTTCCATAGGTGGATAAAAGATTTGACTTTTTTAAGAAGAGATGTTATAATACAAGCAAATATTTTATATATAAAATATTTAAGTCTAATATTTTTATATATAAAAGTTTTAGGAGGTTACTATTATGGATGTCAAAGAGGAGAGGGAACTTGCTCTGGATGTTTGGTTCAAATTAATTAAGGCTTTCAAGATAATTCATCGGAAGACACAGCACGAATTATCGCTTAGTGGTTTAACAGGACCTCAGTTCGGGGTATTAATGCGCTTAAACATCTACGGGGAACTTTGCTTGAATGAGATCAGCGATAAATTAAATGTTACTGAAGGTAATATAACCGGCATCATCGATAGGTTAGAGAGGGAAGGATATGTCTATCGAGAACGGGATAAGGATGATCGACGAGTAATCCATATCAAATTAACCCCTGAGGGAGAGCGGATATATAATGAAGCTTACCCAGGTCATCAACGGCTTATAGAAGAGCTTATGAGTTGCTTAAGTGAAGAGGAACAAAAGCAATTATCCTATCTATTGAAAAAGCTAAGAAAGGGGATTGAAGAAATTGGGAACAGCGGAGATCGCTGAGACTGAGAAAAAGAGGACTATAAGTCCCCTAACAGAGGGAAGCATAGTTGGGAACATCTGGAAATTAGCATTACCTATGATGTTTGGATATGCCTTACAGAATGTATTCAATATCGTTGATATGATCTTTGTGGGGAGGTTGGGACCGGCCGCCATCGCTAGTGTCTCAATGAGTGGAATACTGATGGGATTCATCTTCATGATAGCGATAGGGATCTCCACTGGCACCATTGCGATGGTGTCGCGATTCGTTGGAGCCGGGAGGAAGGAGGAGGCGGGGAATGTAGTTATGCAATCCGTCTTCCTAGGAGTGATAAGTGCTGTTATCGTAGCTGTCTTGGGATATATCTTTGCTAGTTCTGTCCTAAAGTTACTAGGAGCTTCAGATGCTGTTGTTGATTTAGGAACATCCTACATTCGAGTGATGTCCATTGGAGCATTTACCATATTCTTTTCGTTCTTCTTGAACTCCTCTTTGAGGGGAGCAGGAGATGCAATCACTCCAGCAAAGATTATGGCGCTTGCTACAGTGATAAATATCGGCTTAGACCCGATAATGATATTCGGTTTATTCGGTTTTCCTCGTATGGGGGTTGCGGGATCGGCTTTAGCAACTGTTATCGCGAGGGGAATTGGTGTAGTGATCATCTTCTGGATCTTCTTCAGTAAACGATCTGTCATTCATCTCAGCCTGAAACATATCAAATTAGACCTCAACATTATAGGAAGGATAATCAGGATCGGAATATTCGGTTCTGTGGAAGGACTGATAAGAAATATATCTGGCTTAGTTCTAATGCGAATCATCGCGTTTTTTGGGACAAATACAGTTGCGGCTTTTGGGATTGGGATGAGGCTTCAGATGCTCGCGATGATGCTCGGCTTCGGCTTCGCAAATGCGGCTGCGATCTTGGTAGGACAGAATCTAGGAGCAGAAAAGCCCAAACGAGCGGAGAAATCCGCTTGGCTTGCGGTAGGTTTCTACGAGATCCTCCTAGTTGTTATGGCAGTGATCTTCTTCACCTTTCCTAGGTATATAATCGGAATCTTCAATAATCATCCAGAGGTTATAAATATAGGTTCGATCTATCTTCGCTTCTTTGCGGTTGCTTCGCTCTTTATAGGATTGTCGATAGTTTTGGGAAGGGCTTTGAGTGGCTCAGGAGATACTGTATCTCCGATGTTCATCACTGGTATATCCCTTTTTGTATTCCAAATCCCGCTAGCGATATTACTATTGAAGCCCTACGGGATCATCGGGGTATGGGTGGCCACAGTTATCGCGGGCATAGTTCAAGGTTTGGTTACGGCTTTCTGGTTTAATAAAGGAAAGTGGAAATATAGAAAGGTTTAGACTAGAGATAAGTGATGCGTGATAATCAAATGAAGTTCATCCAGGTTATCGAGAGTGCATAGAGGAGCTTATAAGCTGGTTAAGTGGAGAAGAACAAAAGCAATTATCCTATCTATTGGAAAAGCTAAGAAAGGAGATCGAAGAAATTGGGAACAGGGGAGATTACCGAACCTAAGGAAGAGAGGATTATAAGTCCTTTAACCGAAGGAAGCATAGTTAGGAACATCTGGAAGTTAGCACTACCTACGATGTTGGGAAGTACTTTACAGGATCTATTCAACATCGTTGATATGATCTTTGTAGGGAGGTTGGGACCAGCCGCTATCGCTAGCGTCTCGATGAGTGGGATATTGATGGGATTCATCTTCACCATAGCGATGGGGATCTCCACTGGCACTATTGCGATGGTGTCGCGATTTATCGGAGCGGGGAGGAAGGAGGATGCGGAGAATGTAGCTATGCAATCTCTCTTTCTAGGAGCCATAAGCTCTGTCATTGTAGCTATCTTGGGATATACCTTTGCTGGTCCTATCCTAAAGTTACTAGGAGCCTCAGATACCGTTGTTAGCCTGGGAACGTCTTACATTCGGGTGACATCTATTGGGGCCTTTGCCATATTCTTTTCGTTCTTCTTGAACTCAGCTCTGAGGGGAGCCGGAGATGTAATCACTCCAGTGAAGATCTTGATGCTCGCTACCGTGATAAACATCGGCTTAGACCCGATACTGATATTCGGGTTATTTGGTTTCCCTCGTATGGAGGTTGCGGGATCTGCCTTAGCAACTATCATCGCTAGAGGAGTTGGAGTAATGATCCTCTTCTGGTTGTTCTTCAGTAGACGATCGATCCTTAATCTCGGCTTGAAGCATATCAAACTAGACTTAAACATTATGAGGAGGATAATCAAGATCGGAATATTCGGTTCTCTGCAAGGACTAATAGGAAATATATCTGGCTTAGTTCTAATGCGAATCATCACGCTTTTCGGGACAACCGCAGTTGCTGCCTTTGGGATTGGAATGAGGCTTCAGGGTCTAGCGATGATGCCCGGTTTCGGCTTCGCAAATGCGGCTGCGATCATGGTAGGACAGAATCTAGGAGCAGAAAAGCCCGAACGAGCGGAGAAATCCGCTTGGCTTGCCACCGGTTTCTATGAGATCCTCCTAGTTACTATGGGAGCGATCTTCTTCATCTTCCCTGGGAGTATAATCGGAATCTTCAATAATCATCCGGAGGTTATTGATATAGGTTCGATCTACCTTCGCTTCCTTGCAGCTACTTTGATCTTTATAGGATCATCGGTAGTTTTAGGAAGGGCTTTGAGTGGCTCAGGAGATACCGTATCTCCAATGTTCATCACTGGTATATCTCTCTTTGTGTTTCAAATCCCTCTAGCGATCTTATTATCGAAGTCCTACGGGATCACCGGGGTATGGATAGCTATAGCTACCGCGAACATAGTTCAAAGTTTGGTTATGGCTTTCTGGTTTAATAGAGGAAAGTGGAAATATAGAAAGGTTTAGACTAGAGACATACAATTATAATGCTCCGAATAGCTATATCTTGGTGAACTGTTTATAGCATCAGAGGGAAGAATGTGGTTATCAAGCCCTCAACGATCTGATAGCTTGACCTTAAACTTCATCTTACCTCGCATCCTCTATTCATCCTTTACCGCACAATATAGCTCTAAGTCATAGACATATCCGCAATTAGGACATTTCAACTTCATCTTAGCCTCGCTACTATCGGGTGAATCTCTGTAAAGGAGAATGTGAAATCCTCCCTTATATCCACAGTTAGGACACACCTCGAAGCTAGTTTCAAGTTTTACTTTTTCCTCCTTTGCCACATTCAATCTCCTTTCTCATTCTAATAATTCCTATCTAATTATACTGAATATCGAGGAGTTTGTCCAATATTTTTAAATTCCAGTTGGTAAGTAGAATATTTATTGGCTATTACAAAATTATGTAAGTATGTAAAAGTTTGTGCTAGCAGATTTTAAGTAGCTTTTCGCTAGGGAGTTCAAGATATAAATCCCCCCTCACCCTGGCCCTCTCCCACGAGGGGAGAGGGAACATCAAGATAGAGCTTAAGTCTATGCTTCGCACTATTTCTCGTCCCCCCTCCCTCGAGGGGAGAGGGATAGGGGGAGGGTGGTTTAAGGGAAGTTCAATTTCCCAGCACAAAGTTTACATGCTTACCAAAATTATGAATACAGGTATTGCAATAATTGAGTTATTATAGTAAAATTAGGAGAGTCGTAGCAGAAGATCCCAGAAGTGGAGGTAGAACGAATTGGCTTCTATTGTTAGATTGATCAAAGCTCCAACCCCTAGCACTATAGATATGTTGACTAAGCGAATGAGCAGAGAGGATAGAGAGGAGATTATGGCAGGCACTTGGGATGCGGTGGGTCTGGTTAGGGATAACCTTCCCAATATGTTCGCTATGGCTGATATAGCTGATAAAGCCGCCAGGGTAGTGGTGAGGGAGATTCGAGGTATCTGTCCTCAGCATTTCGGTATGCTCGGAATATTCGGGGATACAGCGGCAGTTCAGGCGGCTTTAGCGGCTATTACAGAATCGAGTCTCGGTTCTCGAGATTAAAAGGGGATGGTAAGATGAGTAAATTCGAGGAAATAGATGAAGCGAGGAGAATATTAGGACTGAGGGAGACAGCAACTATGGCCGAGATAAAGAGAGCTTATCGCAATCTAGTCCATAGATACCATCCTGATAAGAAGCCTAATGGGGAATATGAAGATGAGCGTTTCAGAAGAGTTCAGAGGGCTTATGAGATGATCCTCGATTTCTGCAAGAACTATCGCTACTCCTTCACCGAAGATAAGGTGGAGGATGCTTATTATAATCC
>CAZSTA010000012.1:31973-35352 GCA_964609495.1 uncultured bacterium
TAATACCTATTAATTGTTCATTTTCATTTGGAACTGAGAATAGATATGGTTAGGATCATTAGGTTGCCACATAGATTAGCGCTCATAGTTAAGTGGTTTTCAAAACTTTTTGTCTGAGATGTTCGAGAGCAGAGCCAATAGAGGTTGTATATTATGGAGACGAGTCACTTCAAGAAATACTTGAGGGATATCGAAAAGAACCTATCTTCGAGTTATACCGAACATACCCATCGTCCAGCATTAAAGACGCTCTTAGAGGCTAGTGGGGATAATATAACTGCCATCAATGAGCCTGGGCGAATAAAATGTGGGGCACCAGATTATATTTTGACTAAGGGCAGAGTCCCGATAGGATATATCGAGGCAAAGGACGTAGGAGAGAATCTAACGAAAGTCGAGCGATCCGACCAACTGAAACGCTATCGTGAATCGCTAAATAACCTTATTCTGACCGACTATTTGGAGTTTCGATGGTTCGTCGAGGGAGAACATCGAGAGACGGTGCGACTGGCAGAGGTGAGGGATGGGGGGATAAAAGAGGAAACGGATGGGATTAAAAACACCTCGGATTTATTCGAGAGATTCTTCACCCAAGAGGTAACTACTATAGCTAGCTCTAGGGAATTAGCGGAGCGGATGGCATCCATGGCTCGGATGATTCGCGGACTCATCGAGAAAACATTCTCTATGGAAGGCGAGAAAGGTATGCTTCATACTCAGATGTCTGCCTTCGAAGATATTCTGATCCCCAATCTTACCCCTGATAAGTTCTCCGATATGTATGCTCAGACCATCGCTTATGGCCTCTTCTCCGCTCGCGTTAACAATCCAACAGAAAAAATTTTCACTCGTAAACAAGCCGCCTGGGATCTGCCCAATACTAATCCCTTCCTGCGTGATCTATTCAACGAGATCGCTGGTCCCAAACTCGATGACCGAATCGCCTGGTTAGTAGATGATCTGGCTCATCTATTAGCCAAGGCTGATATGGAGGAGATATTAAGGGACTTCGGCAGACGCACGCGTCAAGAAGATCCAGTGCTTCATTTTTATGAGACCTTCCTCTCAGCTTATGATCCCGACCTCAGAGAGACTCGAGGGGTATATTACACTCCTGAGCCAGTAGTATCCTATATTGTTCACTCTATAGACAGCATCCTAAAGACACACTTCGATCGTCCTCTAGGGCTGGCTGATAAAAACGCTCTCATTCTCGATCCAGCTACTGGAACAGCTACTTTTCTCTACTTCGTCATAGCCAAGATCTATGAGTCGCTGGTGGAGATGGGACAGAAGGGAGCTTGGAGTAGCTACGTCAAGGATCATCTTCTGCCGAAGATATTCGGCTTCGAGTTGCTTATGGCGCCTTATACTGTGGCTCATATGAAGTTGGGTATCCTACTTCAAGAGACTGGTTACGACTTCATAGGCGATCAGCGTTTAGGGATTTATCTGACTAACTCCCTAGAGGAGGCAGTGAAAAAAGAGGAAACCCTTGGTTTCAATAAATTCATCAGTGAGGAGAATAATGCCGCGGCGGATATTAAACGGGATAAACCTATAATGGTGGTGTTAGGTAATCCCCCTTATTCGGGTATCTCACCCAATATGGGAAAATGGATAACTGGCCTCATTCAGGACTATAAAAGTGTAGATGGTGAACCTCTAGGAGAAAGGAATCCCAAATGGCTTCAAGATGACTATGTGAAATTTATTCGCTTTGCTCAATGGCGTATCGAACGCACGGGACAGGGAGTGATAGGTTTTATAACGAACCATAGTTACTTGGATAACCCTACTTTTCGAGGTATGCGTCAGTCTTTGATGAACAGTTTTGATCAGATTTATCTCTTGGATTTGCACGGAAATATTCTGAAGAAGGAGAAATGCCCTGATGGTTCTAAGGATGAGGGTGTTTTTGATATCAGACAGGGGGTCGCTATCTCCATTTTCATTAAGAAGAAGGGCTTAAAGAAGAAGATTGTCCACTCGGAACTTTGGGGACTTCGAGAGGATAAATATCGCTGGCTTTGGGAAAATGATATTACCACAACTGATTGGAAAGATCTTGAACCCAATAGCCCTTATTACTTTTTCGTGCCAAAAAGTGAAGAATACAGAGATATTTATGAGAGATATTGGAAAGTTACGGATATTTTTCCTGTTAATAGTGTGGGGATCGTAACTTCAAGAGATAAATTCGTGATCGATTTCAATAAAAATACCCTAAAGCAAAGAATTATAGAGCTTCGCAGTAGCGAGGTATCAGATGATATAATTAGACAGAGATTTGGATTGAAGGATAAAGGAAAATGGAAATTGAACGAAGTCAGAAAAAGCCTTCAGAAAGAGAAAGATTGGGAGAGTTATTTTACAAAGATCCTATATCGCCCCTTTGATATTCGATGGATATACTATTATGACGAATTGATCGAGAGATCTCGCAAAGAAGTCATGTTCCACATGATGTGGGGGGATTGGGGATTACTAATAAAGAGGCAAAGTAAAAGACAACCTTTTTCATACGTATTTATCAGTGGTGAAATTGCCGAGAGTTGTGTTTTTGAAAGCACATTTGCTAATAATACGATTTGCCCTCTTTACCTCTACACGGACAAAAAAGAGCTATTCATTCACCAAAAAGAAGATCTCAGAAGAGAGCCTAATCTATCTTCCGACTTTATATCCGATGTTAGGGAGAGACTCAGTCTGGATTTCGTATCAGATGGCAAAGGCGATCTGGAGAAGACCTTCGGTCCTGAGGATATCTTTCATTATATCTACGCTGTCCTTCATTCCCCGACCTATCGAAAGCGATACACCGAGTTCCTGAAGATAGACTTCCCTCGCTTGCCTCTCACCTCGGACTTGGGGCTATTCCGTGCCTTAGCTGAAAAGGGTGAGGAGTTGGTATCACTGCATCTTATGAAATCGCCCGAACTTGAGAGGCTTATCACCGCGTTTCCGATAGAAGGCTCTAACGAAGTCGAGAAGGTTCGCTACACAGAGCCACGCCAGGGTAAGGATGGGCAGAAGGGTCGCGTCTATATCAATAAGACGCAATACTTCGAGGGCATCGAGCCAGAGGTGTGGGAGTTCCAGATAGGTGGATATCAAGTCCTACAGAAGTGGCTTAAAGATCGGAAGGGACGTAAACTTTCCTATAATGATATGATGCACTACCAGAAGATAGTAATCGCTCTCAAGGAGACAAAGCGATTGATGGAAGAGATAGATGAGATAATTCCCTCTTGGCCTATCGAATAGAGGATTTTCTCTTTAGATCTCGAACTCACCTAAATCACCCTCCCCCTAACCCCCTCTCATCAGGCTCTGTAAAAAATAGAATGAAAAAAGTCGAAAATTTGCTGAACTGGTG
>CAZSTA010000013.1:0-34649 GCA_964609495.1 uncultured bacterium
CCACAAAATTTAAAACATCCTTTAATACCCTCTCCAGCTCCTCAACCTCTTGAATTATAACCCTGCTATATCTCCTAATAGGGCTTCCCTTCTCCAGTTTTCTCTGAAGACGACGAGCATAGCCACCTATACATACTAGAGGATTTCTTATATCGTGGGCAACAGTCTCTGTTACCTCGCCAATAGCGGCTAACTTCACTGATTTGATAAGCTGTTCCTGAGCCTCCTTTAACTTAGTGTGAGCGGTAGCCAGGCTATCATACATCTCGGCTCTCTCAATCGCCAAACCCACTTGGTTAGCAAAGGTCATCAAGAAATGGATATCCTCATCAGTGATAGGTTGTTGATTATACAAATTATCAACTACCATAACTCCAACTACTCTATCCTTAGCGATAAGAGGAACTGAAGCAAAAGAAGCACAACCGAGGATATCGGCGATCTCTTTCCCATCGTTAGGATCGCTGTTCGCATCCTTTACATTAAAGGGGCTCCTCTCTAAAACTGTTTTAGCTAGGATCCCAGCCTCTGATTTTATAGGTATTCTAATGGACTTAGCTATCTGATTAAATGGTTTATTATCCAGTTCTTCGATCTTACCCGTAGCTATAATTAAATCTGCTAGAGAGCCTTTCTGAGAGGCGATTTCGCTCCAGATCCTGCCAGCATCCTCCGGGCTCGATGGTCCTAACCCCATTCTTCCTTCCAATACTCCGTTTTTCTCATCGACCAGGAGCAGAACCGCTCGATTGAAACCCATTCCATCCCCCAAAGTTACCGCGGTAAGGATAATATATAGCAACTCCTTAAGCTGAAGCGTGCCTTGCATAGCTTTGCTTACTTCCTGAAGCATAGAGAGCTTCTTGACCTTAATCTCATTTGCCCGGGCAAGCCTCTCCGCTCTCTCATACAGCCTAGCGTTTTCGATAGCCAAACCAGCCTGATAGGCGAAGGTGGATAACAACTGCATATCCTCACTGGTGATAGCTTTATCCCTGTCGAAAGCCACTGAAATTATCCCTATGACTTTATCCCCAGCTATAATAGGTATAGTGACAAAGGACTTTGTTCCTGTAGCCCGAAATAATTCTCTAATAGATTCACTCAAACGCAGATCATTAAGAGGATCGTTGACCAGAACTGGTCTCTTCTCTCTTATAGCGATCTCTGAAGGATTTCCTTCTAAACCGAGAGGAGTTTT
This sequence comes from uncultured bacterium, assembly GCA_964609495.1. Lineage (GTDB taxonomy): Bacteria > CAZSTA01 > CAZSTA01 > CAZSTA01 > CAZSTA01 > CAZSTA01. The sequence continues at coordinate 1,202 of CAZSTA010000013.1, forward strand.
ATCATAAATAACCTCTGGAGTCACTCCCTCTCCAAAGCCAGCTTTGCCAGCTAATACATTCTCCTCCTCATCGATGAGGGCCAGCCATCCCCGATCGAAGCTGAACTCCTTCACTCTTTGCATAATAAGCAGAAGTTTTTCCTCAAGAGAAGTCGGTCTCAATAATTCTTGAGCTGTAGTTTGCAGATTCTTCATATCATCAGCTCTTTTAGTAGTGAAGGCGAAAAGCCTAGCGTTTTCGATAGCCTGCACGGCCTGAGAAGCGAAGGTGGAGAGAAGTTGAAGATCCCCCTCGGTGAAGCCCTCCAAGGAGATCCCACTGAAGGAGGTTTTATCATATACCGCTAGGCTTCCTATAACCTTCCCCTCGACGAGCAAGGGAACACAAATCAAGCAGGATATCACTGATTTAGTCGCATCTGCGAATCTAGGATTGGACCGAACATCGTTTATCAGAGCAGGTTGTCCTTTCTCAGCTACCCATCCTGCTATCCCCTCTCCAAGCTCAAGGGTCGATTCCTCAGCTATCTTTAGATCTACCCCGTGATAAGCCCTGATCCTCAGCAGACCCTCCTCATCCAAAAGCCTCAAGACGCTCCCTCTGGCTTTAATAACTCGGGCACTCTCGAAGGCAATAAGATTCAATAAAACTCCTAGATCACGCGTGGAATTTATTGCCATACCGATGTCATATAAAGTTGATAACTCGGCTAGTCTCTGTTTAATAGTATTATGCAATTGAGAATTGCGAATCGCAGGAGCAACTTGATCCGCTATAGTCGAGAGCAAAGCTATATCTCTCTGGCTATAATCTCTCCTCTCTACGGTATATACATTGAGCATCCCCAATAAATTCCCCTCATCTACTAGAGGAACTGCTAATTGGGAATTAAATCCTCCCTCCCCAGCTTTGGGGAAAGGGTCGGTCCCCTTTCCCCACTCCACTAAATCCCGAACCACTATCGGCTTTCTCTCTTGAGCCGACCGACCGGTTATTCCCTCTCCCAGTCCGATCCTTATCGGTCCCAACGCCTCCTTTAAGGGAACTTTTGAACCTTGAGTTTTATTGTCGGCAAAAGTTCCCTCATCGAGTCCCGCGGATGCTTCGAGGACTAAATCATCCGCCACTTCGTCCCCTAGATAGATAGAACAAGCATCTATCTTCATCAGAGAGACAGTAGCTTCCACTATAGCCTGCAACCTCTCGTCAAGATCGAGGGCTGATCTCACCACCTTGCCGATCTCACTTAATATAGCTAATTCTCGCATTTCTCCTTCAGAATAGCTACTAGCATCGTTCATATCTGACCCCCCATTATAATATAGAGGAGATAAAAGGGGAGAGGCCCCTAAAAGGGAATCTTTAACCTTGAGTTTTATTGGAAGCAAAAAGTTTCCTTTTCTCAATGGTAAGGTAGTGATTCTCTGATGTGCGAGGGTATCTTGCCATATTTCCCCTCAAAAGTCTCCAAATATTCCTCTCGTCCCGAAAGGAAGTCCTTCAACTTACTCTCCAATAATCTAGCATCTGGAAATAGCGGTCTCGCCACCAAAAGATTTAGATCGGCTCTATTGCACGCGATCGGGAAGTGATAACCAAGATGATCTGTCTCTTGACTGAAGACAAGGCGATTTCTCAGCAGATCATCATAAGTTGCCAACGATTGCTGGAGGTTGATCTCCCTCTCATCTTGCCCTATCGTTCCCGTATTAGCTAAGTAACATTGAATATCAGGATTCTTCTTCATAAATTCGTAGAAGATCATAGCATGCAGAAGCCGGTCTCCAGCCACAAAGGGATCTAAAAAGAACACTCGTTTGAACTTGCCCGCTTCCTCGGGGTTTCCTCCCGAGGTCTCTATCGATTCGCCATAGATAAGTTGCATCGTCGCTTGTTCTGGTGTCAACTTTGAGATACCGTTGACTAAGGCGTTTCTGGTGAGCAAAATAATATAATTGATCTTATCTGCCCTTAGTCCTGGACTCGCTAATCCCAAATTTTCTCTCGTTATTACTGCTCTTCCATTGGCAGTTTTAGATAGATTCAAAAAATCAGGGACACCATCTTTAAGGAACACGTTCTCCAGAAAAGCATCTCTTGAAGTCGCAGCTCTAAGTATCTCGGGTTGATCTTCATCTAATCCCTCGGTCTTAATGAACATCCCATTCAACTCGAAGGCCGCGTAAGAACCATCGAATCCGAACTGCCCTCCATCGTCTCCTATAACCTCCGAGTATTCTCCAGGTAACCTTGCCAATCCTCGACACGAGGTCGTAGTCTTACCCGTAGCGGTCAAGCCCGATATCGAGGTAATGATCTCAGTTAAGTTTTCCTTCTTAGAGGCGGGATCATAAGCGCGGAGATAATCTCGTCTAGCACCGGCGTGTAAGAAGAGCCCAGTTTTATCTATCGTTTTGATTCTCCAATCTTCAAACGTGAAGACCCCCTTCTTACCCTCCCCGGTATAGGTGCTATTCCTACAGATCTTAATTTGATCGCCTCTCACCTCGCCCATCGCTAAACAAATTTGAACATCTTTCTCGATAAGTCTTTTCTCTTTATTTCGCTCAAATTCTTCATCGCTGAAGAATATTATAGTATAAGTTGGTTTCTCAACAATTCTGGGAGTAGGTTTATCGAAGAGTAGTTTCAAACCATAAGCTAATTGAGCATGTTTCTCCGGCATAAGGAATCTTGTAGTAACTCCATCCTTCCCGTCCCCAATGATCACATCGAGCGATATAACATCCTCAGAGCTTAGTATATCTACCGTTTGGTGGGTTAATCTCCTCTCCTCCTCACCGAACTGATCGTCTATGCTATTTTTGGTGAGAGGTGCGGCTCTCGATGTTGGCTCTGAATCCGCGGCGATTGAACCCATCTTTGTCTCAATTACCCCCTCCTGCTTCAAGGCTAGATCACGTAGCTGTTCGAGAGAATAACCCTCATGTAATCTACCTTGCTTCTTAGCATCTGAATAGATCTTCTCAGCCGTCCACTTAAATTCAGCTTCAATATTCATTCTAACAACTACCCCCCTTTAAAAGGAAACTTTTTAACTTACATATTTTTATCTGCAAAAGTTACCAGAGCACTTGAGTTTTATCGCCCGTAAAAGTTTCCTTGTTACACTAATAAAAACTAACTTCTGGTTTTCAATATTTCAGTTTTAATTTGTCTGCAAAAGTTACCAGAACACTTGAGTTTTATTGCCCGTAAAAGTTCCTTTTATCCACTGCCCTCTTATAAAGCTCTACATATTTTTGGGCGGAAACCCTCCAGGAGAAATCAGCTTGCATTGCGTTCCTCACTAATTTATGCCAAGCAGACTTATCCTTATAGGTCTGTATTGCCCTTTCTATAGTCTCGAGCAGAGCTTTGGAGGAATATTCCTCAAAGACGAAGCCATTTCCCTCACCGGTATCGCTATCGTAATCTTCAATAGTATCGGCTAAGCCTCCTACAGCTCGCACTATAGGAATGGTCCCATACTTCAAACTATAGAGTTGATTTAGACCACAAGGTTCAAAGCGAGATGGCATCAGGAACATATCCGCAGACGCCTCGATGCGATGAGCCAAAGCATTATTGAAGGTCAGGTTTATCCCGGCTTTACTTGGATATTTATGTCCGATCTCAGTGAAAATTTTATGATACTTTGGTAAACCAGTTCCTAAAAGGACGAATTGAATATCAAGGGACATCATCTCGTCCGCAATCTCAGCCACCAGATCGAACCCCTTCTGATCGACCAGGCGAGATATTACACCTATTAACGGGATATCACCACCCATAAGGGGAAGGTTATTCTCCTCCAATAACTTCTCCTTATCCTTTCTCTTCCCAGAGAGATCATCGAAGCTGTATTTATAAGGGATCAACTCGTCGATCTCAGGATTCCAGACCTCATAGTCTATGCCATTTACAATACCAAAGAGATCCTCGCTCCTGTCCCTTAAAACTCCCTCCAAGCCACATCCATACTCTGGACCGCTCTGGATCTCCTCGGCATATCTTTCGCTTACGGTATTCAAGAGGTCCGCATACACCAAGCCGACCTTCATGAAGTTGATCTGTCCCCAGTACTCGAAGGGGCTCATAGGATAAAACATATCCCAACCGAAACCGGTCAACTCCATTATCTCTTTGGGATATACCCCTTGATATTCCAAGTTATGGATACTATATAGGGTAGCTATACCTTTAAAGAAAGGATCGGAGGCATAGAGAGTCTTAAGGTAAGCCGGGATCAATCCCACATGGTAATCATTACAGTGAAGCACATCGGGTTTCCATTGCAGAGCTTTCAAAACCTCCAGAGTCGCCCTGGAGAAGAAGATAAATCTCTCCGCGTTATCAGGATATCCCAAGCCTGTTTTGGGGTCGGTGTATATTCCATCTCGATCAAAGTAGGTGTCGTTACCTATGAAATATACTTCCACCTCGCTATTTGGCAATCTGGAGGTGAAGAGGGAAATATTCTCCCTTTTTTGTCCAATTGGAACGTTTAGATCGGGTATATCCTCAATCTTTTCGAGACCAAATTTCTCCTCATCGATCATTTTGTGTTTGGGCATAAAGACGCGTGCTTGGAGATTCTCGATCTTCTCCAACTCCTTAGGCAAAGCTCCGACTACATCAGCCACCCCGCCTGCCTTGGCAAAAGGAACTACCTCAGCCGCTACGATCGCCACTGAAAGGGGAACCTTTGAACCTTGAGTTTTGTTGCCGGCAAAAGTTCCCTTTTTCAACTCACTTTGACTCAAAATATGAACCTCCTTAAATTATATTTTGATCCAATGAATAGACAAAAGAATTATATAACTAATATTTCATAGGGCTGTATTACTCCTAATGATAACACAATTTTGCCGAATTGTCCAGATACAAGGGCTTTAGGAAGATTATGCTCCATACTTATTCAACCTAAGCGAGTGAGCAAGCATAAGGGGAATAGCTTCCGTTGCGGGGAATCTTCCCAATCCCCCATTCGAAGCACACTCCCTCTCTGAGAAAACCTGCACCTTATCGGCAAGGCAAACTGGGGAGTAGAGCAAGAAGGGATTGGGGTGCCAGCTATGAGCTTTGAGCTTAGCAGGAGTCGAGTGATCTCCCGTTACCACTATAACCTCGGGCTTAAGCGCCTCTAGGCGAGGAATAAACTTATCCACCTCCTCAATTATCCCTACTTTAGCCTCGAAATTACCATCCTCACCATAGCTATCGGTCTTCTTAATATGAACGTAGAAGAAATCGAACTTCGCAAAGTTCTTCTCTAGAGTATTAAATTCGCTCTCTATTGTAGATCCCGTCTCCAGAATATCCATCCCTACCAATCTAGCTAATCCCTTATACATGGGATAATTAGCTATAGCCGCGGTTTTCAAGCCAAATACTTCCTTCATCGAAGGGATATCAGGATGTTTGGCTAAACCTCTCAGAAGGGCGGTGTTAGCTGGACGCTCATCTTTCAAGACCTCATTTACTCTCTCGATGAACTTATTAGCTATCTCGGCGCTCTTCTTCGCCCCTTCATTTAAAGCCTCGATCTTGAGGGGTTTCAAGCCAGGCTTTTGAGGATCGCTCTCGGTTAGACCATCACTCAATCCATCTCCTCGGAAGACGACTACGAAACGGTGCTCCTTACCTGGTCTTATTATTACCTCCACATCGTCGATCTTTCCGATCTTTTCAGCCAATAGTTTACATAATTGCTCATTCTTCTCAGTGGGAATCCTACCAGCGCGACGATCGGTAATTATCCCATCCTTCATAGTAGCGAAATTTGCTCTACAAGCAAGATCCCTCTTAGTCATCTCAAATCCTATTCCTAATGCCTCTAAGACTCCTCTACCGATCTGATACTTGAGGGGGTCATAGCCGAAGAGGGCTAGATGAGAGGGACCGCTACCAGGAGTGATCCCCGGACTGATGGCTTCTGATAATCCACAGTTACTCTTAGAGGCTAAACTATCCAGATTCGGCGTGTTAGCTGTCTCCAGTTCAGTCTTGCCTCCCTCGACCATCGGGAGACCTCCCAGTCCATCTATTACTAATAGAACTATCTTGGTGTCAACTTCGTTCAATAAAGACTTGATTATCTCGAAATCCATAATCTACCTCCATAAGAAATTATAAGACCTGATCAAAATTCTCCTAACAATTTCACTTCCAGTTCTAATTCAATTCCGAAAGCCTTTCTAACTCTATCCCTAACTTCATCGATTAAAGCGAGAACCTCTCCAGCCTTGGCATATCCCCTATTTAAGATGAAGTTGGCGTGTAGCTCAGAAACGATAGCATCTCCTCTGTCTATCCCCTTACAGCCAGCCAGATCGATCAATCTTCCTGCGAAGTCTCCTTCTGGATTCTTAAAGATACATCCAGCACTGGGGAAATTTTGAGGTAGAGTCCTTCGCCTCTTGTCCTTAATCCACTCCATCCTCTTCTCAATATCTCCGATATCTCCTTCCTCAAGCTTCATCTGAGCCTCTAGCACTATCTCACCTTTTTGAGAAGTGAATCTACTCTTTTTATAGCTATAATCTAACTGTTCTCCAGGTAAAGTTTCAACTTCACCCTGCCGATTTAATATCTTAACTTCGGTCACCACCTGACCGATATCTTGACCTGCACAACCCGCGTTCATAACTACCGCTCCCCCCACAGTGCCAGGGATCCCTATACCGAACTCCAACCCGCTCAATCCATTCCTAGCCGCAAAGCGTGATAAGGATGGTAAATGCGCTCCTGCAGACACCCTCAATTTATCCTCGAAAAGCTCCAGATGATCTAGAACTCCACCTATCTTGATAACGATACCTCTTATCCCTCTGTCGCTGACCAATAGATTCGTTCCCCTGCCTATCGTATATAAGGGCAAATCGTTATCTCGGGAGTAATGAACAACGTTTATCAGATCCTCAATACTGTTGGGGGTGATAAATATATCCGCTGGACCTCCAATCCGAAAGGAGGTATGATCCCTCATACTCTCATTTATCAATATATCGCTATTGATTATCTTCTTCAATTGGTCTATATTTCTATTTAAGCTGATCATCATTCCTATTCATTAGTTACCAAGATTTTACTATAATTATCTAATTTTGTCAATTCCAATCCAAAATCTTCTCCCTCTAAATCCGATGAGTAAAAGCTATGAAGAGATTATACGAAGGAGAAATATCAATTAGAGTTATATCACACTGTAAAGCGGCTAATTTTAATCCTACCCCTGCACTATAACCCCCTTCGCTATCCTTCCCTAACCTAATCCCAACACTCCTGGTCAGCCATCTCTCGACTCCTACTACCGTTTTTAGCCCCTTCCTTCCCCCGAACACGGACAAAGCTAAGGTAGTCCAATCCATAGGTCTATACTTTAATTGGGCTATCCACCTGCTTTCATATCTCCCCCTCTCAATGAGAATTAAATCACATCCTACTAAACCGATCCACAGATCATCCAAAGGGTTTAGGATCAGCCCTAGATCGATATCCGCCCGATTCGAATGGACAGGGGATCCTATCACAGATATATCGAAATTAATTCCAAGAGCCAGCCTTCTATTAAACTTCTTTCCCCAGAAAAACCGTAGAGTGTTCTCGGAGGAACTATCATCCTCTAGAACGAAGAAATCTACCCCTATTAGATCGTCCTCGAATCTCCTCTTTATTTCTATTAAAATTAAACTCTCTTTTCCGCCTTTTAATTCATACAAATTAAAAGAGCGATTGCTTCCCACCTCCGAAAAATCCGCGGGATTCCCAAAAAATGGATTTGCATCTTGGATAACTGTTATTTCAGGAACTATAAGAGTATGCCTTAAAGTATCCGCTGAGGTTGAACTTGGTAAAGATATAAAAAGGATAAGAAATATAAATGAGCAGATCGATCTCATCATTCTAATTCTCATCTCTAGTGAGAGAGGAGACGAAACCCTCGAAATTTGATATCTGGATTATACTTATCCTCTTTAACTTAAAGAGAGATGTATCCTGGTCATTCATCCCCGGCTCGCTTGAAACTGCGATCTTATATCCGGCTTCCTTCGTTAGTCGTTCTATATCCCAATCGAAATCACCATAAGGATAGGCTAAACTCGTTATCTCCTCTCCCAATTTCCCCTCAATTATCCTCTTGGGATCCTCTAACTGAGCTTTGATCGAGAGAAGAGTCAATTCAGTTAAATAGGGATGGTTTAAGGTATGAGAACCTATCGACATCCCTCCCCTTCGCATCTCTATCACTTGAGACCAACTTATATATTTGCCCTGAGCTTCATCTCCTATAAAATCAGCGATTAAGAAAAAAGTGGCTGTAAAGCCGAACTTCTTCAAGATGGGAAAAGCATATAGGTAATTGTCAAGATATCCATCATCGAAGGTTAGAATTATAGGATTTTGAGGTAGCTCTATCTCATTATGGCGATAAGCAACAAAATCATCGAGCGATATCGTTTCGAAACGATACTCGACTAAGATCCTCATCTGTTCCTCGAACTCAGAGGCTGATAGGAATGGGGTTAATAAACCCCTCTTCTCCTCTATACTATGATACATCAATATCAGGACTTCGCTCTGCGCTGGAGAAGAGGACGCATAACAGACTGAGAAGATCATAAATGAAATTAAGATTATTATCTTACAGATCATACATCGCTCTATCTTCGGAGTTTTATTTATCACTTATTACCTCTAGAAACGGGGCGATAAGGTTCATAACATTGCTGTTCCCGGTGTAAATTACTATCATCTCATAGAATCCACCCAACGAGAAATCTGGTTCAGCAACACTGAAGCTTAACTCCCCTTCTCCGTTCACTTTAATTGAGATCACTTGGACATCAACGGGGAGATTAGTTGTCTGATCTAATCCAGTGGCGATTCCCATCAATATCCCAGTCGTGATCATAGGATCGGTGAAATCTAAATCGGAAGTTGAGGAAAGAGCGCTCAAGGCAAGTCCTTCCTCCGAATCCATCTCCGAGATCTCCTCCATAATCTCAAAGCCTTTATTTGAGGCATTGCTCACAGTTGTCCCAGCTTCCTCCATTGTTTTTACCATATCGGCAATAGTGAAGTAGGAGTCGATCTTCTTCCTCTCCACAGGAGCAAATTCTACCCCTTCAAGTTCCACCTCCTCCAGGATATTACCAGCCGGTCCCACGATCTCAATGATATAATACCCAGGAGTGAGGAAGGATAGCGAGAAATCTAAACTTTCTCGTCCTGCCATCTCGAATTTGACCGCTAACCCGCCCTCGTTCACCTCATAATCTAAAGAGCCAGCATAAGAAGTTGACATAAATGAAATAAATATAGCTGTGATAATTAATATCTTCTGCTTTATGAACATCAGACATCCCCTTTCACCTGTTAAATATTCGACCATATAACTTATAGACCTTAACGAAATTATACACTATTAGGCAGTTATTAATCAGGAAGAAGCAGAAGAGGGTATATGTGGCTACTTTTCCCAATAACTTAGACCAATTGGTGTTAAAGATAGCGTGGATAATATAAGGCGAGATCATAGCTACTAGGAGGAAGCGAAAGAACCAATGAGAGGGGTCCCAAGGAGTCCCCAACCCCCAACTTATGCAGAAAAGACCAGCGATAGCGATGAATATACCAGCGGATAGAAGATTCGGTCGGACGATTAGATCACGAATGAACACACCTCCAGCCAGAGCTAGAAAGGGGTAGAAGGGAAGTAAATGCCAGCCATAGAACCTCCCCATATCCGAAGCGGCGATCAGGGTGAATAAATAGGAAACGATTACAATCGGGATCACCTTATCTCTCCTGGAACAGACATAAGCCACTGCCAGCCATCCCCATAACACCCAACCACTTTTGAATAACTCCGCCACTATCTTTATATCAAAGATCGATAGCAGTCCTATCCACATCCCAGCGGGTCTGTCCCCCATCGTCCCTATGACTTTGATGAAGGTATTCCAATCGTAATACCAGCCGTATAGGGGATAGAGGGCGAACACTAAAATCCCCAGTAGAGAGGCAATAGCAGCATCTTTAAACTTTTTCTTTTGAACTAGAAGTAAAGCTATTACTAAGACGACAAATAACCCAGGGACTTTGCATAATCCAGCCAGTCCCCCTAGAATCCCAGCTAGATTTCGATAGAGCTTCCTATCAGTGTCGAAATATTTGAGGGTGGAGAGTATAGCCAAAAGCAACAAAGGAGTAATCATATTCTCCGTTACCGCTAACCTCCCTCCCACTACAAAGATAGGAATCGTAGCATAAAGAAGGCTGGAGATTATAGCCACGTGCTTTCCATATAGGCGAACTCCCAATAAATAGAGGAGGATAGTGGTTAGGAGAGCGAAGATGAGCGAAGGGATTCTAATATATTTTATATCTACCTCCCAAAGATCTTTCGCCCCTCCTAAGGTGGCCGATAACCCTGTTACTAATCCGAAGAGAGGCGGATGATTGAACCAAGGGCTAACTATCCGATACATAAAGCCGTTCCAAAATTTAGTATAGCCTATATCCTGCTTAAACCACGACCAACTGGTGGGGATATGAGGCTTGTTGATTATCGTCAGACCACACCAAGCGAATCCATATTCATCCTGGGTCTCTCCGGGAAATGGCATTATATCATATTGATAAATGCGCAAAGTCAAAGCTAAAATAGGTATTAAAATAAGTCCTATTAAATTATCATATCTTCGGATAAAGGAGAGAAATCTCATAGTCATTCTCTAAAGCAGGATTATCTGAATTGCTATTTATTATAACATAACCTCGGAAATAATGCAATATCGTGGCTCAATTTTTTAAGAAGAGAGGACTTGACTTTCACCCCTCAATTATGATATGCTTATATCAGCCATCCCATAAATATCATATCCGAAACTTTGCCAAGACTTTTTCTTATATAATATAGAGGGTGGCTTACTAGGAGGTAAGTGGCTTGCTAGATGATGCCACGCTCATAAGAAGATGTTTAGAGGGAGATAAGCGAGCTTATGCTTTCCTGGTAGAGAAATATCATAAGCTGGTGTATAATCTGGCTTATAATATGATGGGTAGTAATCAGGCGGAGGCGGCTGACATCACGCAAGAGGCCTTTCTAAACGCCTATAAATTTCTCTATCGTTTTCAACAGGGAAGGAAATTTTCCTCCTGGATATATAAGATCACTATTAATATCTGCCGAGATCGTTTCAAGAAGCGCCATCTCTCCACGGTATCCCTGGATAATCCGCTTGTAACTGAAGATGGAGAGCTAGAGCGCCAATTCGGGGCTGATTCGCCCACTCCTGATCTATGGCTGGAGATCAAGGAAAAACAGAGATTTATCCAAGAGATCGTCTATTCTCTCCCTGATAAATATCGCTCAGTTATAATCTTGAGATACTTTCAGAATTTATCCTATGAGGAAATATCGGAGTTCCTCGATCTTCCCATAAGCACTATTAAAACCAGATTGTTTCGAGCTAGAGAGAAGCTGAAGGAGAAGTTGGAGATCGTGCTAAAAAGAGGTGAAGTAGAATTATGACAGATCGCGAATCAATAAGCAGATTACTCCATCTCTATGCCGAAGGAGAGTTATCAGCCGAGGATAGGATAAGGGTTCAGGAGCACCTTCAGCAGTGCCCCTATTGTGCGAATGAACTCGCTCTCATTCAATATCTAACTATCTTTCTAAGGACTTGCCAGCTAGTGGAACCTCCCAGCTCGCTGAAAGAAGATATAATATCGATTATCGAAGATCTACCTTCATACCAACCTAAAATAGGGGAGAAGGTTACCACTCTCCTTCTTCAACCTGTGCTCTCCCTATTCTCGGGGAGGATGCGCTGGGCTGGGGTTACAGTGATGATATTAGTGATAGTGGCATCTTTAGGGATTAGACTCTGGCTTTCTCCCTCTCCCTTAGAATCTTCGACCGAGTTTATGTTATTCCTTCCGGGAGTGAATTCAGTTACCATCGCGGGGCAGTTCAACGCCTGGGATAAAAATGCTAATCCTTTAGAGGATAGGGATGGTGATGGTATCTGGATAATCTCCTTATCCTTACCCAGAGGAAGGTATGAGTATAAATTCGTAGTCAATGGATCAGAATGGGTGCTTGATCCTAATGCTCTAGCTCGAGTAGATGACGGCTTTGGAGGAGATAATTCCCTATTGATAGTGGATTTATGATCTTAGGGTCACTTCTCTGATCAGAGGGTATGAGATGAAATATAAAAAGCCCCTCCTCATAACTTTGACTATACTGACAATAGTTCTTTGGGGTCTTGGATCTTCCTTCGCTCAAGAAGACCCGACCTTGGATGAGTTATCGCAACTTTTAGATTCCTTTCCCTATTATCATCCCAGCGAGTTGGAGGCTTTAAAAGTCGAGGTAACTGAGGCTCTTCTCAGCGGCGTTCCAGGTGATGTTCTCCTTCCCATAATTAGAACGAGTCTGGAGAGGGGAGTTGATATAAAAGACCTAACTAAGCTGATCGATAATTTATCTCGAGCCGCTAGGAGAGGGATCCCTCCCCAGGCCCTTCTCGATAAAGTTCAAGAGGGATTAGCCAAAGGGGTGGATCTGGACCAGATATTCATAGCTTTGGTCGATAGAACTGGCAAGTTAGAGATAGCTAGAGGGTTGGTGGATATAGCCCTGAAAAAGGGATTGAGGATCCGGAGATTAGATACTGTTAATATCTTGACGGAAAATATAGCCGAGGTTTTGGGGAGAGAAATTTTGGTCGAGGAGATCAGCTATGCCTTAGAGGCCGCGATAAGAAATAACCAAGAGGCAGAATACATCTCTCGAATAATGATATATTGGTTAAGTGTGATAGATAAAGGAGTAACTTTGACCGATTCTTATGTGCTTATTCAAGCGGTGCTGGATGCCAATCTCACTGTGGCAGATACTCAACTGCTCTTTCAAGAATTGCTGAGATCTCCTAGAGCATCTTTGGACACTATGATGGATAAAATATTATATGGTTTAGCTAGCGGATTAAGTATTCCTCAAATTCTCAACGAGTTGTGATCTCGGATCAGGTGAACCATCTTATGATCTCATGAAGTTGAGCGGCTAACTGCTTACTTGTGTTGGGATCGTTAGCTATCTGCTTAACTGGATTGAGGAATCTGGCATCACCTAGTTTTACTAACTCACTAATAGTGTATCTAAATAGGCTCTCGGTGGTAGCCTCAGGTCCCTCCTTGACTACCTCGATAAGGGCGTTTAGAGATTCGGGTGTCTTCAGACGAGCTAAGATATAGACTAGGGGGAACTTTCCCTGTTTCTTATCAGGATTCTTGAGAAAGGATAGAAGTGCTCCTACATTGCCCTCTCCCACCTTTACTAGAGAGTACATAGCTTTTCTACGAACTTCTTTATCATCGCTGTCCAAGAGATTCAGAAGTAGTTCTACAGAAATTTCTGCCTCCTTACTTTCAAGAGAAGTTATCATATCAGCTATTATATCCTTGGCATCTTCATAAGACCCTCCCCTTGTCTCGCTATCAGACTTCACTAGGGAGAGCAATTTATCAACATTCTCACTCTCAATTACCTCTTCCTGCACTTCAACAGTAGCCCTAACCGGGCCCAACCTCGGGCCTTCCTCTGGCGCGATCCCTTCGCCAAATAGATTTATAAAGTTGGTGGCTAGGATCCTATCCTGCTCCTCGGGGGTCAATAGACTATTCTCTCTAATAATTGCCAAAATCCGACTATAATTCCTTTTGGAAATAAAGGGGAAATCCGTCCCGAATATAAGTTTATCCCCGAATCCCATCCTCACTAATCCCACTACTAGAGCATCAGATATAATACTGCTCGTATCATAATAGAGGGAGGATATTAACTCGTCCTGATCATCATCCCCTTTAATCGTTCGATGAGTCATACCCTTAAAGATGGGAAGACCTCCTCCGAAGTGAGCGGCTATGATCTTAGCCCTCGGGACTTGCCTCTTAAGATATAGAACCTTAACCGGATCGCTATAGAAACTCATCACTTGCTCTAAACACTTTCGATATAGAATCAAAGGAGCAGTATCGATTAACATAGGCAATCCCAAAGTGGATAGCTGATGAACGATCCGAATAGCTTTCTCTCCCTCCAAGTTGAAGTCCCCTGCGGTAGGGTCTAACTTAACTCCTTTAAGGCTCAACTCGGAGATCCCTCTGAACAGTTCTCTCCTCGCATCCTGAGCTTCAGGATTAATAGTTAATAGTCCAATGAAGCGATCGGGGAACATATCAACTATCTTAGCGATGGTATCATTCCCCAACTTGATCAACTCCATATCTCGACTAGTTCCAAAGCCAAATAAGATGCCTCCCCTATCCACCCCGTATTTATCCATAATCTCTATATAGTATTCGGCTTGTATCCTATCGATATCCTCTCCGGTAGCTCCCTTGATCCTTTCAAGCAGATCAGCTTGAACGTTACGCATCACGTTCAGAGATTTTTCTAAGACCTCATCATTTTTGGTATATTTTTCGGTATCGAGAAGGATCTCACCTGGGATAAAGTGCATATGAGAGTCGATAATCACCTTAGTTCTCTCCTTATTACTCGAGAATAGCCTCTATGACTCCATCCGATCTGTGAATTAATTTCGGAACTATATCATTTATATTAAGCTGAGCACAATATTTCAGATCCGCTTCCAACCCTAATTTTATTAAACTTCGTCCACTTGAGGAATCCTCTAGCGCTTTCAGAATATTGGGATAGTAGCTCTTAAACAATCTATGAGAAGCTTTGGCAGAATCGGTCGGAGTGACTCCCTCCTCGTTAAGCAGTATATCCACTAGAAAGCCAGCACAAACTGCATCATCCATCACGAAAGCCATCTCCCTTCCTGCACACACAATCACTATATCCTTCCCCTTTTCCTTAGCCTCCGAGACGCAGGCTTCTCCATTCAAGAAGGAACCAACTAGAATCATCTCAGCAGGAAGCAGATATTCAGCGGCTCTAGTCCCATTAGTGGTAGTTAAGATGATCTGCTCCCCTTCCAGCTGCAACCCGCTGAATTCATAAGGAGAATTTCCATAATCAAAGCCGGGAGGAGGAAGCCCTCCTCTCTCCCCGCAAAGTAAAAAGTTGCCGTTCTTCTTAGCCAACTCCTGAGCTTTCTCCACCTCTTTAACCAAGAAGAGTCCCTTACAGCACCCCTCTAGCAAGGTAACTATAGTTGAAGTAGCTCTCAGAACATCTATCAAAATACATAACGAACCCTTTAATTCCCCGACTTCAGAGGGAAGAAAAGCCACATCCAAAATCAAACGTTTGCACCTCCTAGATAATCCTCTCTTTTTACTATAACGGTAGTATCTTCTTCAGCTGATCTCAAATCAGATGTCCAACACACTCTATTCCGCCCTCTATGCTCAGTAGATACAAAGCCATATCAGAAATGTTTAACTGATACTTCTCCCTTCTCCCCTTCTCGTCCTCTGACCTCAAATTGCCCTGGTAGAAACTTCTCCACCACCCAGATATTCGTCAATAGATGTTGAGATATACAAGAGGTTGTAAAGGATGAATCCTCATCAACTAGAGCCACATAGGGAATCAACTGATCCGCTAGATATTTGTCGATCGCCGCATCGGATTTGAGAAAATCGAGCAACTCTCTACAAGCTTCCTCCGCGACTTGCTCTGCTCTCTTCCCCCTCTCTCCCAGCGAGGTGAAAGCGGCCACACTTCCTTCAAATTCGGCTAGAAGAAATACCACCGTCCCCTGGCCGATAGCGGATGCGTTTGTAATGGAGATATCAGCCTCATAGCCAGCCTTACCTAGACATTTCAAAGCTTGGCTACGTTGTCGCTCGGCGATAGATAGCTTGAGATTGGAGAGGGCAGAAATACCTCTTATACCCTTCAACTCCCCTCTATCTTCAAGCTTAATTCCTCCGAGCTCCCTCCCTGGCTTTATATGAGCTTCAACTATCCCTCCTCCTTTAGGATACCATCCCCAGCGATCTAGATTTAACTCGACTTCGACTCCCATCTTGGATATCATCGGAAGAAATACCTGCTCTAAATAGTGATAGGGAGGACTCCAAGGCACGTGAGTCCCACCCCTAAGCATTAGAGAGCTACTCTCTCCAGCCCAGATCAGAGAGGGAAGTAGAGCTTGAAAGATCAACGATACCGAACCAGCACTCGCTCGAACCTTGGAGACATCGAAGAGGAATCTCCCTCCCTTTATCTGTTGAGGGGAAAAGAACAACTCCTCGGAGAATAATTCCGCTCCTTTCAAGGTAGCCAACGATATCTCAGCCAAGGCACTAACACAAGTCAGATGCTGAGCCTGTAAACCTGGCTTCTTCCGTCCTGCCCTGATATTATATATCCTCAGAGGTCGGCGAAGGAGGGAAGCTAAAGCTAAGCTAGTGCGGAGTATCTGTCCTCCTCCCTCTCCATAAGATCCATCTATCTCGATCAATTGCTCCATAGGATATGCTATCTATCGATCTCCTTGAGCAAACTTATAATATTATACATCCAATCATCATAATCCTTGCTCTTCAGATCAAATCGCAGTTATCTGCTACATATATCTTAACATATTTACTCTCATCTTTCAATTATTTTTAAATGCATGTAAGCATGTAGAATATTGTGCTAGCGGTTTTGAACTCCCTTAAATCACCCTCCCCCTAACCCCCTCCCATCAAGGGAGGGGGAAAAGGGCTTTAGTTCAATCTCAGTGTTCCCTCTCCCCTCGTGGGAGAGGGATAGGGTGAGGGGGGAATCACATCCTGATTTCTTGGTAAAAATCTACTAGCACGAAATTTTACATACTTCCTAAATGCTTCTTTAAGGGAGAGTGCAGTAGGGAGACTTTTGGAAAATACGTCTAATGCCCCCTCCATTGCTTACATCTCCTCTATGACCTCCAACCCAAGAATATTAGCCAGCCATTTCACTGGCTGCACCAAATCCCCATAGAAGATCACCCGATGTAATCCACCAGAGTAGTTCTCCAATAGCTTCCGAGCATCCTTAACCTTCGTTATCGCCTTCGTCCGACAACCCCGATCTGTATCCAAATTTCCGATGATCTCCCCGGTGGAGATCAACATTTGCTCTAATCCGTCCAGCTTAGCTACCGTCACCTTCTGACCGATCCTCATCCTTACCTGAAGCGATACCCCTTGTTTATCCTCCGCGTGGCTGCGAATATAGTAGGGCTCTGGTTCAGCGTCTATACCACCCATCTTCGTGGCTGCTACGCAGTGACAGTGAATCACCGTGTTAGTGGAAGTATCGATCACTGGATCGGAGACATATCCGGGGACATCTCCCAGATAGCCCACGACCAATTGAGTCAGGGTGGAGGCTAGATCTGCTTCACAGACTCCTGTTAGTCCTTCGTCATTTAACTGCGAAAATGCCAGACAGGGATAGGCAGGTAGCAAACCTCTATATACCATCCCCAAGCAATCTATAGTAGCTGCCTGAGCTCCCTCACGCTCCATTAGTGCTTTGAGCCCCAGATACATCCGGGCTGACTTTATTATATCCTCGCGGGATGGTTCCACTACCTTCTCCGCACCCTCTATCCACCGATCTGCTATTTCCTCGGCTTGTTTCTCTTCTACTGCCTGATAGGCTTCCATTAGATCATTATGATTCATCCTCTGGATCGTCACCCCTAGCTTAGCCTTTGCTCGATCAATATACTCCTCGTTCACGCCGCCTGTATCCCTGAAGTACAGGATCTTGGTCTCTCGCAGGCGCCGAACCGTATCTATGACCTTTAGAGCTTGACCTATCTCATCGAAGTCCGAGGTGGACAATCCGATTCCTCGCTTTGGAACAGGCATCACGAAGCCTCCAAATAGATCGATAAAAGAAATCACCGGGATATCCTCCTGCGATACTAACTTGTAATATCCAAAGGCTGGGATCGATAAGGCGATGACTAGGAGCGCATCCTCGCTCCCTAGAGCCATTTGCACTTTCTCTATATCCTCTGGCTTCGCGATAAGATGATCTCCCACGAACTCCACCTCGAAACCTAAACGGCTTTGTAGTCGCTCAAGTATTCCTCTGATCTCAGCTACTCTCTTCTCAGATTCAAAATCGTAATAAGGCCATCCCTGGAGCCCCTTTGGCTTTGCTGAATATACTACTCGAATTCTTGTAACCATCTCAAGCTTTCCTCCTTTTAATAATTATTCAGCTCTTATCAAATAATCTTCAGGGTTCTCATCCCCAGTCTGAAGTCAGAAGGTCTCAAGCTATCTTCTCATTTGTCTTGATTTTACAGAAAAAAGGACGAAAATCATCCACTTTTGGAATCTACTGAAGCTTATTCGCAAGTAAAGTATAACATCCTGCAAATAATATGTCAAGCGATTTTGTCAAGAAACCATATATAAAAATATCGTGCTGGGATGTCTCACTCTATCCCTCCCTCTTTCTTAGAATACAAAAATCATCGCTAGATCATTCACATTAGTATTAGTAGGACCGGTAATGAGAAGATCTCCCAAAGCCTCAAAGAAGGTATAAGAATCATTATTCTTGAGATAATCGGAGGCTTTGTATCCCAATTCCTCGGCTCTTCGCAGGGTGCTTCCCTCGGCTAAAGCCCCAGTAGCATCGGTAGGGCCATCAGTCCCATCGGTAGCTGCGCCGATTATTATCACGTCATCTAACCCCGCGATCTCTATAGCTGATGCTAAAGCTAATTCCTGATTACGTCCTCCTTTACCTCTACCTCGAATAGTAACTGTTGTTTCTCCTCCAGCTACTATAAATCCCGGCCTCTTAACTGGCTGATTGGAATTTAGAATCTCCTTAGCGATAGAGGCGAGGACTTTGCCTACCTCACGCGCTTCCCCTTCAATAAAGGTGGATAACAATAGCGAGTCGAAACCTAACTCCCGCCCTTTATTCAAGGCCGCAAGAGCGGCAACCTCATTGTCTCCCACGATCAGGTTATATACCTCGGCAAATATAGGATCGTCTTCCTTAGGAGTTTCGGGTATCTCGCCTTCACAACCACTTCTGATATGGGATCGCAGCGAAGCGGGTAATTGCTCCACCAGATCATATTTCTCAAGGATCTGATAGGCATCCTCGAAAGTGGTGGTATCAGGAACAGTGGGACCGGAGGCGATAACGTCAAGAGGACTGCCTACCACATCGGACATTATCAAGCTGATCACCTTCGCTGGATAGGCTAGACGAGCGAGTTGACCTCCTTTGATCTGAGAGATATGTTTGCGTATGGCGTTGATCTCGTTAATCGTAGCTCCACACTTGAGGAGCAGATCGGTAACCTTCTTCATATCCGCTAAGGATATACCCTCGCTGGGAAGAGGCATAAGTGCCGATCCTCCTCCAGAGATGAGGCAGATAACTAGATCATCCTCTCCGGCCTCGTTCAGTAGCTCAACGATCTTCCTCACTCCTTTAACTCCGTTATCATCAGGAATAGGATGACCCGCCTCGTTAAGCTCGATTCTATCCGTATCCATCGTATATCCATACTTGACATTTATAACTCCAGCGGTTAAGCGATCGCCCAATATTCCCTCCACCGCTTTAGCCATAGGAGAGGAAGCCTTTCCTCCCCCTACGACATAGATGTTGCGAAATCTATCAAGATCGTGAGTTCGCTCTCCTATCCTGAGCCTCTGACCTTCAAGCTTCACCTGCTGCTCGACTGCGTTCGCTGGATCAACAGCCTCCAGCGCCACCTTTAACACCTCTAAAGCCTTGCTTCGCTTCTCATTTTTATATAGAGATTCATCAAATTCGATCATATCGACCATCCTCTCTATATCGTAAATTCCCCCTTACCAACATAAGCGCATTTTCCACCTATTTTTATCGTATGCTTATTGTCTTTAATCTCACCTTTCATCAGTATTTTTGATGGCCGTCCCATTTCTAGGCCCTGTTCATTTACTATTTCAAAGGATCTTCCGAAGATATTATATTTCAAAAGATACGCGGTTAAAGGTCCTGCGGCAGATCCCGTAGCTGCATCTTCTATCACACCTAGATGTGAAGCAAAGAACCTTGTATGAACCTTAGCAGTTGGCTTCAAAGTCTCCAAGGTAAATAGATAAGGCCCTAATGAACTCTTATTACCAAAAAATCTCTTCAAGTTGTTTACGTTACCATCTGCACGTTGAATTGCAGAAAGACTCTTAATAGGAATAATAAGCACATTATTTCCTGTTGAAACTTCTTCAATAGGCAGATTATCTGAAATATCTTCCGCTGATAAATTAATTAAATCTGCAATCTCCTTCTTATCTTTGTACTGAGCAAAGAATTCTGGTTCATTCTGAGTCATCCAGATAACATCATTCTTTTTTTCGAGAGGAATAACCCCGACCTTTGTTTTTAATTTCAATATACCTCTCTTTTGAGGCCATATATTAAATATGTTCATAATTGAATAGGCTGTTCCTAAGGTCGGATGACCAGCAAAAGGCAATTCAAGTTTGACAGAAAATATCCTTATTTCAAAATCGGCTTCTGGTTCTCCGCTATTAAAAATAAATGTTGTTTCCGAGTAATTGATTTCGTTTGCCAATTTTTGCATCTGTTCAGCAGTCAATCCAGCCGCATCTGGGAATACCGCTAATTGGTTACCTGAATAAGGTAAATCTGTAAAAACATCAATAAAAATACATTCTTTTATCATCGTGTCCCCCTAAAATACGAAACTATATAAAAATCGAGAAAAAGGTATTATGAAATGGGAAGTGAGATATCTCACTTCCCATTTCAACTTCTAATCAAGATCCATCTCCAGCTTCTCGTAGGCTACGATCTTTACCTCGCCCAATATTCCCGAAGGCTTAGGCTCTCCTATCAATAGATTCTGGAGAGCGTTAGCGACCTTAATGGTGATCGTGTTCTTCCCCTCCTTGACGTATTCGGAGATATCAGCCTTGAAAGGCTCCCAGGGAAGAACTGCTACCTCTTGTCCATTGACGCTTACCGCCGCCATATCGCCCACAGATTCGAGTTCTAATACCAGCTTCCTCTTCAAATATTCCTTGGGTATCTCAACCGTTTGCTCGTAAGTTCCGATCCCTGAATAGAAGGGGTATCCTTGTCCTGCCCAAGATCCAACTTCGATCTCCTGCGGATAGGGTTTCAACACCTTCTTGCCCTGACCGAGGGCGAAATTTCCCACGATAACTACTGGATAGGTCAAGCTGGGAGTATCATAGAGATGTCCAGAAGTTCTGATAGTGATCTTATTCTCGCCCTTCCGAATCTCTATATCAGCTTCCTCTATATAGTGATCTAGATACTCGCCCCTCTTGAATTCAGCTTTCTTGTTATTAAAGGTTAAGGTGAAGTCTATAGGAGCGCTTCCCCTCCATACCCTATCGACAGCTAAACCATCCAGCAGAAGTTTCGCTTGTTTATCCTCGATCTCGGAGGTGAAAGAGGCTTCGTAGATATGCACTTCAGCGCAGTTATCTCTACCTAGGACTTGGGCTTCGATCCTATAATTCCACTCTCTTAGAGGAAGGGCATTGGGTTTATCAATACAGAACTTCCACTTCTTGCCCAAAGTTATAGGTTCTAGGATCTCCGCGACCTTGACCTCTTTTCTCTGAGATTCCTTATCGCCATCTTTGAATTCGATGAAGTGATCGCCCTTCTGAGGGGTAACCGCAAATACCTTCCCCTCGGTTAAGCATTCGATCTCCAAATCGGTATCGGTTATGTGGAGAGGAGTATCTCCCTTAACTAAAGCGATTATATAAGACTGAGTAGGCTCGAACCTCAAGGAGGTGGTGAATCTATCCTTCTCCAACTTATAGCGGTAAAGTGGTTTCGTCTCTCCAGTAACAGCCTCCCATAGTTGGGGAACTCCGCCACCCTTCACGTTGATATCAGCTTCATATTCCACAGTGCGAGAGCTATTGACAAAGAGATAGAAATCAGCTCCCTCCTTGAGATAGTGCAGATAGATTATATCTCCAATCGGCTTGCCATCAGTTTCGATGGTGACCTCAGGATCGACTAAATCCCCAAGTGCTTCGCCAAGTTCTTCCTCGAACTTGCCGACAGGCTCAGTATCAGGAATGAGACAAGCGCTATCACCTTTATCGAAAATAGCCTTGGCGGCCTCCCTTAATTCCTCATCCTTTCCAGCTTCGGCGAAGGAATCGGTCAACGCGCCGATGGCGATCAACTTTCCACCCTCATCATAAAACTCCTTTATCTTCGCAACCGTCCTCTTCGATAGAGTGATGCATCTGGGAAGAACTAAGACCTCGAAAGCCTCCAGCAATATTCCATCTTTGAAGAAAGCCAATCTTCCATCATCTAGGACGCAGGCTTCCTGTAACTGCTCCTCTCCCACGAAATCGAAATCGAAGTTAGTCCGCAATAGACCAGTGCAAGTTCTCTCCAAATCCCTGACGATCGCCTCCACCGTTGGATTATTTCCTGGATCGAGATTAGCCCACATACTCTTGGCGGGGGAGAGCACCGCAACTTGGGCTTTATGCTTTCCTCCAGAGAATAGGCTACATAGTCTGCCAATATAATCAGCTAGGATCTTGTAGTATCTCCAGAAGGGAGATTGATAGAACTCTCCCGGAGGACATTCCCACTTCCTCAATCCTTGAATAGAATAGTAGAAAGCGTGAGGCTCCAAGAGATTGACCCCCAAAGCTACCTGCCAATCGGACATCCACTTCAGATTTCTGAGGTCTATCCCCCACTGACTCGCTAAACCGAAGCATTCGCTCATCACGCGCGGTTTACCGTAGAGATGAGCCGCGGAGCTAGCATACTTCGGACCCATCAGATTGTTGAGATGACCTTCTTCCTCGGGCCAACACAACTCACAGAGGAAATCCACTCCTCCGAAGTGAAGATAACGAGCAGCACGAGTTAGATCTCCTTGATGCCTGATATGTTGGAGGAATTCCCCCTCGAATAGCGGATGACCGATACTGTTAAGCCTGACCTCATCACAATAATCGTAAATCTGTTTGTAGAAAGCCTTATGGTAGAGATCAGTTATGGTCTCGTAATAATCGCAACGAATCCTTATCGCCTCGGGCGAATCTATATCCAATAGAAGAAGCGGTAGGGCAGTTATGAGATCGTATCCAGTGCGCCAGGTGAATTCGGCTGGAAGGCTGGGCGTCCAAGCGATAGCCTCGGGCGGATTATAGTTCATAGATGGCTCATCGGTGAAGATGCCCATAACTACATTGCCGAAATACTGACCGAAGCGCTTGGCATACTCCTTATGGGTAAGCTCAATGAAACGAGCGACCGCATCTTTATTCAAAGTATCGAGAGCCCCTCCGAAGAAGGATCTACCAATAAGGAAGCGACGAGTGAATACCAACACCTTCCAATCATTACCAGCAGCCGCATCCCAATCAACTTTGTTCCCCCAGGTATAAGGAGCTAGATCGAGGTAACATTCGGGGAATCCACGGATCGCCCCATCCTCAGCGACTGGGACTGCTACCACCCCGATCAGTCCATCTTGAGGATCGAAGGAGATCGCACAATGATCTCCGCCTTTGACCTCATAGGTTTCGGAGAGATAAGCTCCTGACATCCGACGCTCAGGACAATCCTCGATTACCTTCGCATTCGCAGTGCCACTGGGCCAATTGTTCTCATCGTATAAATAAGCCTTCATCCCCAGACGCTCTGCCTCCTTGATAGTGCATTCTATCCTCTCGAACCACTCCCCAGATAGATAGGGAGTTAATAAGCCATGTCTGGCGTGGAGGATGAAGCCTCCTACACCATTCCTATTCATCTCCTGAATCTGCCATCTCAATTCTTCATCTTCTAATCTGTGATTCAAGAACCAAAAGGGCGCAAATCTAAATTCATTCCCCGGATCGGAGAACTCAAATTTTACTCTATCTAAAGTCATCTTAACCTCCTTTTAAATGTATTCTATCGATAAAGAAAGATTTAGACCTCTACAGGTTTTCCCGTCCTGCCAGATTCGTAGGCCGCCATAATTATCTCCAGATTCCTCCTAGCCTCTTCACCACTTACCGGCGGAGGGGTATCATTCTTGATCGATTCGAAGTATTCGTGGAAGAGAAGAGCAAAGCTGTTATCGGTCCCTTGAGCTGGCTCTGGATAGCTCCACTCACCTTTATCATTTTCATATAGAGCGAGAGGTCTCTCATTCCAGCCTGAGAATATCGATCCTTTCGTCCCATGAAATTCGCTAACCCTCTGCCCACCAGCCTTCACCGACCAGCCGACTTGGATACTGGAGGTCCCCCCGTTCTCGTGCTCTAATAACAACAGGGCGGTATCATCGACGTCGATGTTATGATAGTAGGTTTCGATTCGAGCATAAACGCTCTTAATCCTTCCCATAATCTCCCTGATCAGATAGAGATTATGATAGCCATTATCTATCAAACATCCCCCTCCAGCCCTCTTCGACTTAGTGCGCCAATCGGGATCGTAATCGGAGACCCCGGGCCAATGGCTACCTCCGAATCCCTCGCTCCTAGCTAAGAAGGGCTCCCCAATTTTACCTTCCTTTACCAACCTCAGAACCTCAGCGGTATGACGTTGATACTTATAATTATGCAATAAACAGAATTTGACGCCGTTCTCCTTGATAGCCCGGAGCATATTATCTGCCTCCTCCAGGCTAGTAGCCATCGGCTTCTCCGAGATGATATCGACCTTAGCTTGGGCGCAGTCTATCGTGATGCTCTCGTGTAAGAAGTGTGGTAGAGCCAGATCTACCACATCTAGGCAAACACTGGAGAGCATCTTCTGATGATCTCTGAACCTATTTTCAGGTTTAACTCCCAATCTATCGCCGATAATCTTTAATCTCTCCTCCGAGGGGTCAGCGATAGCTACTATCTCCACCTCATCCTTCAATTGTTCAAAAGCAGGGGCATGTCCTGCCTCTACGATATGTCCACAACCGATTATAGCCACCTTCAACATCGCGGATAATTCCTCCTTTATACCTCCAGATTAAGCACCTCTTCCAGATATTTCTTACTTATCTGGGCGCTCTCCTTAGGAGTTCTAGTTGTCGAATCCAATTCTACTACCAACCAACCCTTATATCCCGCATCAGTTAGGAGCTTCAATATCGGAGGGAAGTCGATCTCCCCCTCTCCCAGTTCCATAAAATTCCCCTCTTTGATGTCCTTAAAGTGAACGTAGGCTATCCTATCAAGATAGGTTTGAAAGACCTCAAAAGGATCCGCCCCACCCTTCTTAAGATGCGCAGTATCAGGGCATAAGAATACCACTTCAGGATCGGTCATATCAAGGAATTTCGTTAGTTGCTCTCTGTTCTCCACCATCGTTCCCCAATGAGGGTGATAGCAAGCTTTAATACCGATCTCCATCGCTCTCTCGCCTATGATATTTATAGCTTCGGTGAAGAGCTTATAATCCTTCTCGGTGTTTCCCTCCTCCTTCTTCCTTCCTCCTCCTAAGATTATCCGATCGCTCCCCATCTCCTTGATGAACTCGGCAGTCTTGACGATATTCTCTATCTCCTCATCTCGCTTGTCAAGATCGATGAAGCTTCCTCCACAATAGACAGAGGCAAGTTCCACTCCTTTACCCTTCAGATACTTCTTGAATTCATCGACCTTATCGAAATGCTCAGTCAAACCGAAGGTCTCAAAGGCTTTGTAGCCAACTTCTGCGAGCTCGGTCAAAGCCTTATCGAAATCCCTTCCCCAAGTTATGGTATGATACCCTACTTTAATGTCGCCCATAATTCCTCCTTATATTTTGATCAATTGATAGCTAAACAGCCTCGATCTAACGAATATCAACCATCCTCAATTCTAATTATTTTGATTTTGCGAAAAACACTTGACAATGAT
Source organism: uncultured bacterium (assembly GCA_964609495.1). GTDB lineage: Bacteria > CAZSTA01 > CAZSTA01 > CAZSTA01 > CAZSTA01 > CAZSTA01. The sequence goes on from CAZSTA010000013.1 coordinate 27,078, forward strand.
CTGATTTATCTGTTAGAATTAATAGATATCAGCTATCACCATCCTCCCTCACGTAGATAAGAACTTGTTAAAGATTACGCGCTTTACATTATACAATAGCAACTGTTAAAAGTCAAGAAAGTTCGCTTAGAAATATAGTAACGATCTTTTATAAAACTCGGTTTAAAAAATCGAACTATTTCTGAAAAATTGCGTTTAAGTTGATAGTAGTTATCCTCTATAATTTGAGTGTAAAGATGTTGAAATATAATTATCCCCCTTACAAGGCTTCCTTTGCTATATCACTGATAATACACACTTTGATTCTACTGGCCTTCGTTCTACTTCATACTAGCACTCCTCTTAAGGAGAACCAGGATTTTCTAGAAGTGAGCCTCGTGACTTTAGAGGGATCTTCCCCTATTGAAGAACAACCTTTGGCTAAACCAGCCGGGGCAGAGGTGGGGGTTGAGCCAAAGCAAGGGATCCCTAAGCCTCCCCAGAAGAAGGTCGTTGATACTAGAGAGGAGAAGCTCGAGTCTCAAGTCGAGGAGGAGAAAGCTGTTTTACAACCTGTCACTTCTAAAGTCTCTGAGAGTGAGATTCCAGAGGAGATCGAGAAGAAGCCTGGTAAGGAGGAACAAGTCTCCTCCTCTGCCGAGCCTAAAGAGGAGATCGTAAAAGAGAGTGAAGCTAAGCCTCTTGTGAAAACGGTAGCTAAAGCTAAGGAGAGCCAAGTAATACCACAGCCTCCACCTAAAGAGAAGGCAAAAGAAGAAGCATCTGTTTCCATTAAACCCGAAACAGAACCAATTCCCGAGAAGAAGATTGAGGAGATCTCTCCTGAGAAGGAAACAAAAGAAACCGAAGAAAAAGTTAAGTCACCAGAGGAGATAACTCAGAAAATAGCTCTTAAACCTGATGAGGCATATACCTCTCCCATAAAAGAGGAGGTAAGAAAGGGTGAGGAGAGTAAACCTGCCTTAGAAGAATTAGGCGAGGAAGAGATCAGCTCTTCACCCGAAGAGAAGGAAATAGAATCATATCGGACTAAGGAGCCGAATGATAAAATAGTGGAGAAGGTAGAGGCGAATAAGGAGAAGCCTGCTTTAGACATAAACAAAATAGAGAGCCTCAAAGCCGAGGGTGAGGTTACAGAGGAAACCCCTCAAAAGGAGTTATCCGAGGAATTATTCACTGATATAGATTTTTCTCAGGAGAAGGAAGGTTTGACTATATCCGATAAAGTGGCAAAGTTCATTCCTTCCTCGCGCATGGAGGTGAATCCCGAGGGATTCAGCAAGGATCATCCGCCTCTATCCTCAGCTCAAGAGGAGATAAATGATATAGGCGATATCGCCTCTCGGACGGTGGAGGAGAAAGGTAAAAAGGAAGGGATAGTAGAGCAAGCTCCTTCAGGAAGAATCGATAAGGGGAAGATAACTGATGAAAGGGGAGGTCCCTTCGAGAAGGGGACGGTTCAAGGGGCGCTCGATCGATGGCAGAAATTAGGTCCTGCCGCTGGTAGAAAGCGTTTAGCAGTTATGATCGATAATTCTCCAGATGCGCTTCCTCAATCAGGTCTTCCTCAAGCAGATATAATATATGAGATGCCCGTAGAAGGTGGATTTACAAGGCTTATGCCCATTTATGGGGAAGAGGATATAGGTATAGTAGGGCCTATTCGGAGTGCTAGGGATTACTTTATAGAAAAGGCTCAGGAGCATAAAGCGATCTATATTCATGCCGGGGGGAGTCCCCAAAGCCTAGCTGTGTTAAAAAGTGGTGTGGTAGAAGATATCGATGAGTTTGAGAATAAAGATGCCTTTTGGAGATCTACCCATAGGGAAGCTCCTCACAACTTATATGCTAGCACCGAGAGTCTCAGGGAAAAAGCGATGGATCGAGGTTTCGACTCCATGGTGATATTGGAGGAAAGCCAATTCGATGAGGAAGCGCAGTTAAAAAGCACTAAAGTCGCTAGCAGTGTTTCGATCACTTACAGCAAAGATTATAGGGTCATTTATCTATATAGTCCTAGCTCTGATAGTTATTATCGCCACGTAAACGGAAAGCCACATATTGATGCCGAGAGTAAGAAACAGTTGACCACGAAGACGGTAATCGTTCAATTCGTGAAGACAGAAGTTATAGATAGTGAGGGGCGTCTAAGACTAGCGCTAGTGGGAGAGGGAAATGGATTTGTTTTCTCTCAGGGAAAGGTTATAAGGATAAGGTGGATAAAGAAGAGTAAGGAGGAAAGAACGATCTTCGTGGGAGGTGATGGAAAGTCCATAAAATTACCCCCAGGAAAGCTATGGATCGAAGTTGTTCCCAACGGTAGGAACGTCAAGTATTAATTTCTAGGATCGAGGAGTGATGGAACTGAATAGTTTATGGGCTATCGCCTTTACCTCTTTTGTGGTCGGCTTTTCGGGAGCTATGATGCCCGGCCCGGTGCTCTCTGTTACCATTAGTGAGGTATCCCGACGCGGCTTTTTAGCCGGCCCTCTGATTGTGCTAGGTCACGGGATAATAGAACTGATCTTGGTAATAGGGTTGACTTTAGGGCTAAGCCGGATCTTGACGCAAGATCCAGTGATGGGAGTCATTGGAGTGGTAGGAGGGATCTTTCTTCTCTGGTTGGGCTTCGGAATGTGTAGAGATGTTATTAAGGGGAGGATATCGCTAGATCTGACTAAGGGGGGAAAGAAGAGCGATTTGGGACCGATCTTAGCAGGGATCCTAACGAGTCTCTCGAATCCCTATTGGAGTCTTTGGTGGGCAACGGTGGGATTAGCTTATGTCCTTATAGCTATGAAGCTGGGGAAGATCGGTTTAGCTTTCTTTTTCACGGGGCATATTTTATCCGATCTGGTGTGGTATAGCTTAGTTGCTATGGCTCTATCACTGGGAAGAAAATTATTTAGCGATAAAATGTATAGAGGTCTCGTTGCAATCTGTGGTGTATTCCTGATCGGATTAGGCATTTACTTTGCCTACTCCGGAGTTGGTTTCATAACATAAAAAACGGTAATTGGAAATTTAGAGAGCGGAGAATAACAATACTGAAGAGGAGATGAATAATGGCTAAAGCGGTTCGAAATATGACTCACAAAGAGGTTAGGATTAGGGAGAGAAAAAAGAGGAAGAAAGTTAGAATAGAGAAGGAGAAAAGGATAAAATTTTTAGAGGAAAAGAAAGAGAAGGAAAAGTAACTGCGACTAGAAAGGAGGTGGCAATATGAGAAGATATCTTCTAGGAGTTCTAGCATTAGTCTTAATCTCAACCTTTGCTCTGGTTGCTAGCGCTCAGGAATGGGATCCGGGTGAGGTGTCAGTTAGTAACTACATACCACTGAGGATAAGGACTGCTCCCGGAGGGATGACCGTCCTGGAAAGAGCGGTGCTTGTTCAACAGAGGATCGTTGAGGCTTTTAGCTATGAGGATGTGGAACCTGCCAACATCTATAGCACAGTGAGAAATGGACAGATAGTAATTATGGTAGGCAATACTATGCTTGTGACGGTCGATCAGGATACAGCCGCTGCTAATGGCACTACTCCTGAGACTTTAGCCAAAATATGGTTGGCTAACTTAAGGACAGCTTTGCCTGCGGCAAAACCAGTCCCTCTACCCTTTGCTTTCTAGTTAATGGCGAAGATAAGGGTTGGGGGAAAATACATAATCCCCCGGCCCTATTCTTAATAAATACCTCATAGATGAAGGAGAGTAATTCCATTGCATAAACTTTGGATGCTATCACTAATACTCTTCATTGGGATATATTCCTCAGCCTATGCCGATTATAATGTTATCGCTCCTCCTTGGGAAAAGGAGACGATCATGATATATGATATCTTAATGGGTGGGGTGGTAGTCGGTCAAGCTAATTTCCAGATCAAGCCTATCGAGCGTGAGGGAAGAGCTTTATACTCCTTCATTAAATCTTATAAAACTACCCTGGTTGAGGATGACACTAGCTTGTTAGTTGATAGGCTTACCTTAAAGCCACTTCAAGTAAGTAAGAAGATATTTGTTAAGGGACAAAATTATGAAGTTTATGCCTCCTATCGTGACAATATAATCGAGATCCTCCTCAAGCATCCAGATCAGGAGCTTATAAAACGTCTGAATCGTCCGCAGAGCGCTTTCGATAACGACGAGGTGATCTTTGTTCTTCAATCCCTTTCGCTAAGCGATGATTTTAGCATATCCTTTACTAATGTTCAACCAGCTTCCAGCGATCTGTGGACTATTAAAGCCAAAGTAGCGGGAAGGGAAATGGTTGATGTTCCAGCAGGCGATATCGAGTGTTATCGGGTAGAGGTAAAATCTGGAAGAATTTTCAACTTCTGGCTCTCAGTCGATAAACCTCATTATTTAGTAAAATTTGAAGCCGGAAGGCCAACGCTTCAATTAAGGAAAATGGAATATGGGGGGAATATGATAGGATTAAATGTTGGGAGACCTCGCCTTAAAGCTAAGATGTTGAGGGAAAGTTTAGAGCAAAATATATCTTGGATATTAAGGAAAAATGAAAAATAAAAGATCTTGATCACTCATTCCCCATTTCCAATTATGGGGGTTGTTTTATGCGTATTGGTGTTATCTCTGACACTCATATTCCCGTTCGGGCTAAGGAGATCCCAGATCCGATTTTAGAAGCATTTAAGAAAGTCGATCTTATACTTCATGCGGGAGATCTTGAGGATTTGACCGTTCTCGAAGTGTTAGATTCCATAGCTCCTACTATAGCAGTGCAAGGTAATATGGATGATTATAAAGTTAAGAGGACTCTGCCTAAGAAGAGGGTAATCGAGGTGGATGGCTTCAAGATAGGTTTGATTCACGGTTATGGAAGTCCCAAGGGCTTAGTTGAGAGGGTAAAAGCAGAGTTCAAAAGTGTGGACTGTATAGTTTTCGGTCACTCCCACATCCCCTATAATCAAGAGGATGATGGTATCCTTCTCTTCAATCCGGGAAGCCCCACCGATAAGTTCTTCGCTCCTTTTAACTCTTATGGGATAATCCAGGTAGAAGATGAGATTATTGGAGAGATCATTCAGATTTGAAAAGGAGAGCTAACCAATGTCCCTCGAAGGAGATCTAGAATATTTCCCTCTCCCAGAGATCCTACAACTTATCTCTATCGGTCGACGTAGTGGAACTCTTAAGTTAAAGCAGGACAAAGAGACCGGAGAGTTACATTTTATAGAGGGAGTAGTTGTTCACTCTTTCTGTGGTGACCTTAAAGGGGAGGAGGCAGCTTATTATCTTGCGGCCTGGCAGAGAGGCACTTTCTATTTCGAAAGCGAGACCGAGGTGGCTGAGGAGACTATGTTCATCACCGCCGAGAATCTAATGATGGAGAGCGCAAGGCGGATAGATGAGGAAAGCCGAATTCGGGAGCTGATCCCTTCTCCGGCGATGATCTTTAAGTTATCCCCTCGCCCTAAGGATAAATTTAGCAGTATCCACTTCAAGTTGGAAGAGTGGCAGGTCTTATCTATGATCAATAGAAAACGAAGTGTTTCGGATATCGTTGAGACCTTAAAAAGAGATGAATTTGAGGTGTATAGGATCTTATATGGATTGTTGACCGCTGGTTTAATTGAGAGCGTTCAGACGGGTGAGATAGAGAGGGAGTTAGAGGTTATAACCGCCATAGGTTTTCGCTTCTCCCAAGATGAGGTGGGAATAGATGAACAGATAATATCTCAGTGGATGTCCTATGATACCTTTTCCCAAGGCATCGCTCATGTCCAAGTTAAAACTTCAAACGAACGAATATCCATATATGGGGTGAGGAAGTTGAAGGGGATCGGAAATAAGATCGCGATTCTTCCCTCTCTCCTCGTTCAATTGGGAGTGGAAGAGGGAACGAAAGTCAAAGTTCGACCGGTGGGAAGAAGATAGAGAGGTGTTCCTTTGCCTGATATCAAACCTACTAAAGTAGAGGTCCCCGAAGATCTATGGCTGAAATGTAAAAAGTGTGGGGAATTAATATATACTAAAGAACTCGATAAGAATCTCAAGGTATGTCCTGAGTGTAATTATCACTTTCCCTTATCCTGCCGAGAACGGGTAGCGATCACCCTCGACGAAAAGAGCTTCAGGGAATATGATTGGAAGCTGTCCCCCTCCGATCCTCTGGGCTTTGTGGATCTGAAGCCTTATCCAGAAAGATTAAGAGCTTATCAAGAGAGGACAGGATTGATCGATGCTATAATCGCTGGTGAAGGAAAGATCGGGGGACATAAGGTTGCCTTGGCGGTTATAGATTCTCACTTTATGATGGGCAGTATGGGCACGGTGATGGGGGAGATTGTCACTAGAATGATCGAGTCTGCTATATCCTCAAGACTACCAGTTATTATCATAAATGCCGGGGGCGGCGGAGCGAGAATGCAGGAGGGGATATTATCCCTTATGCAGATGGCTAAGACAAATGGGGCTGTATCCAGATTACATAAGGCCGGTTTGCTTTATATATCGGTCCTAACCGATCCCACGATGGGGGGAGTAATGGCCAGTTTTGCCTCTCAGGGAGATATCATAATCGCTGAGCCAGGAGCGCGTCTTGGCTTCTCCGGACCTCGAGTGGCAAAGATGACGATAGGGGTGACTATACCTGATGACTTCCAGAGGGCTGAGCCTATGCAAAAACGAGGCTTAATAGATATGGTAGTCCCCAGAAGAGATATCAGACCTACTCTGATCGAACTCTTGGATTTCTTCCTCAGCGAGGACGATTGGAATGGTGACTGAATTGGAGTTTGAAAAACCTATATTAGCTTTAGAGAACAAGATAGCTGAACTCAGGGATTTTATGCTTAAGGAGAATCTCGATCTATCCGAGGAGATCGATATCCTTCAGAGAAAGGCTGAAGATCTAAAGCGGGAGATCTACGCTAACCTATCTCGTTGGCAGAGAGTCCAGGTCGCCAGGCATCCCCAAAGACCCTTTAGCTTAGATTACATCGAGGCTATCTTTGATAGCTTTATCGAACTGCACGGCGATCGTCTTCTTGGAGATGACCCGGCTATAATTAGCGGTCTAGCGAAGTTGAACGGAAATTCAGTGGTAGTGGTTGGACAGCAGAAAGGGAGAGGGACTAAAGATAATCTTGCCCGTAATTTTGGGATGCTTCACCCTGAAGGATATGCTAAAGGGCTACGTTTGATGAGATCAGCGGAGAAGTTCAGGAAACCTGTAGTTTGCCTCATCGATACTCCTGGGGCTCATCCAGGGCTCGAGGCAGAGGAGCATGGACAAGGCACTGCCATCAGCCGTAACCTTATGAATATGTTCGAGATAAGGACGCCAATAGTAGTGGTGGTGATCGGAGAGGGGGGAAGCGGTGGAGCTTTGGGAATAGGAGTAGGGGATAGGATACTGATGCTGGAGAATTCTATATACTCCGTCATCTCCCCTGAGGGATGCGCCGCAATTTTATGGAAGAACCAAGCTTACGCTAAAGAAGCTGCCGATGCCTTGAAGCTGACTGCTCAAGATCTGATGGAGCTAGGAGTTATAGATGAGATAATCCCTGAACCGATCGGAGGGGCACATCGGAATCTTAAAGGGGC
>CAZSTA010000014.1:0-21474 GCA_964609495.1 uncultured bacterium
GGAGTGATCTTTGTGGCTCAAGGGAAGATGAGTAAATTCTTGTAATAAGGTAGGTGAGGATTTTTGAGTTTGATGGGGTTGGATATTGGAACTACGGGAACTAAAGCAGTTATATTTGATGAGGAAGGTAAGATATTGTCTCAATCCTATCGGGAATATACGCTTCTTAAACCTAACCCGGGGTGGTTGGAGCTAGACCCAGCTATAGTTTGGGAATCGGTGCAAACTGTGATAAGGGAAGCCGTCAAGGAGAATAAAGGATCGCCAGTTAGAGCTATGGCTACCTCCGCTTTAGGAGAAGCAGTTACCCCGATAGATAAGGAGGGAAATCCTCTCTATAATACTGTAATCGCGATGGACATTCGAGCTATTCCTCAAAGTGAATGGCTGGGAGAGAGGCTGGGTAAGAAGAGGCTATTTGAGATAACTGGAATGCCGCTTCATCCTATGTATTCGATCAATAAGATCCTGTGGTTTAAGGAGAACATTCCAGATGTCTATAACAACACTTGGAAGTTTCTCTGTTGGGAGGATCTATTCTCCCTGCGTTTAGGATTAAAGCCAGTGATAGACTATTCCCTAGCCTCACGAACTATGGCATTTGACATCGTCAAAAAACGATGGTCGGAGGAGATAATGGAGGTTGCGGGGCTTGAGGGGAAGCAATTCGCGGAGGCTAGACCCTCGGGATATGTGATAGGGGAGATTCCCAGGGAGATCGCGGAGTCCCTGGGATTAAAGCCTGGAGTAGTGGTCACCACTGGCGGATTCGATCAACCTTGTGCCGCACTTGGCGCTGGAGCGGTGAAGGAGGGGATGGCGGTCGTGGGAACGGGAACGGTGGAGTGCGCGACCCCTGCTCTGAACGAGCCTATATTGAACGATAGGATGTTGGCTGGTAATTATCCCTGTGCCTGCCATGTCAAGGATGATATGTTCGTCACCTTAGCCTTCAACTTCACGGGAGGGGCGCTGTTGAGGTGGTATCGAGATAACTTCGGGGCGGAGGAGATAGCCACTGCGAAGGAGCAAGGTCGAGATGTATACGAGGTGATGATCGAGAGAGCTGGCAAAGAACCATCTCCAGTTTTCATAGTTCCCCACTATATGGGGACTGGAACTCCTTGGATAGATCCAAGGGCGAAGGGGGCTTTCTTGGGACTGACCTTGGCAACTACTAAAAAGGATATCATCAAGGGGATGCTCGATGGGATCACCTATGAATTGAAGCTCAACCTTGATACCTTGGAGAAGGCTGGAGTCAAGGTGGAGCAACTTCGCGCTATAGGAGGCGGAGCTAAATCAAGGGAGTGGTTGCAGTTGAAGGCGGATATCACCGACAAGAAGATCGTTTCTTTGAACGTTACCGAGGCGGGATGTCTAGCCACCGCGATCTTAGCGGGCAAGGGGATCGGAATATACTCCACAGTTGATTCCGCCTTGGAGAGGATAATCGAGGAGAAGGAGGTATTCACTCCCGATCCCGAGCGACATCAGAAGTATCTGGAAAGATATAATATTTATAGCAAGATATATCCCACTATTTCCGAATTAAGTCATAAGATAGGTTGAGAGGAGATGATTTATCCGATATGCCATCAATTATCGAGGTAGCAAAAGAGGCTTTGCGTATCGAAGCCGAAGCGATAGAGGCACTTATCGCTCGGATAGATGAGAGATTTGAAGAGGCGGTTGCTCTATTATATAATTGTAAAGGGAAGGTAGTGGTAACTGGGATAGGAAAACCCTCGCATATAGGTAAGAAGATAGCGGCTACCTTAGCCAGCACGGGGACTTCGGCTTTCTTTATGCATCCAGCGGAGGCCGCTCATGGCGATTCGGGGATGATAGGAGCTAAGGATGTGGTGATAGCGATCTCCAATAGCGGAGAGACCTCCGAGCTTCTCAATATCATCCCTATCATCCACAAGATCGGAGCCCCAATAATCGCTATCTGTGGTAATGTGAACTCTACCTTGGCGAAGAACAGCGTTGTTACGCTAGATGCGAAGGTCGAGAGGGAAGCAGATCCTCTCAACTTAGCTCCCACCGCCAGTTCGACCGCGGAATTGGCTCTAGGCGATGCGCTGGCTATGGCAGTTCATACTAAACGCGGCTTTACCGCGGAGGATTTCGCCCTATTTCACCCGGGAGGTAGCTTAGGCAGACAGTTATCGGGAATACGCCAAGAGGATGAAGGGAGATGAATTATATGGGGGAGTATAGGTAGTCTTCCTATTTGGTGTTGATAGTGCCAAAAGCTGCCATAGCAGTGAATAACCCCTCGATAGTCCGAATGTAAGCCTATCGGTATATTATGGGACAATTCTTATTATAATCAACACTGTTGAGGGAGACTACCTGATACCTTACCCTAAAAAATTTTTTTCTAATTATAACCTAAAATTTTATCTTTTTTTCTTGACTTTTTCTTAAAGATATTGTAGAATGAGGGGCAGTTAATTTTTTTCGGGATGTTTAAGATTTAGTGTAGTCTTCCTATTTGGTGTTGATAGTGCCAGAAGCTGCCATAGCAGTGTTGAGGGAGACTACCAAAAATTTAAAAGGGGGTTAAATCAAAATGTTTATTCGCAGAAGATTATTAGTTTTGGGGGCAATGTTGTTGGTATCTTTAATCTTTGTAACTCCAGCTATAGGCGAGCAACAGGTTACCTTAAGAGTTGCCGGGATAGCGAAACCCTCGCCAGAATCTACAATGCCTGGGGATATATGGACGAGAGAACAATTAGAGAAATGGGAGAAAACTTATCCCAACGTAAAGTTAGAATTTGTTGATGTTCCCTGGGCAGAAGCAGAAATAAAATATATGACAATGGTTGTGGGACGAGATGTTCCTGATGTGGCAAAAGGACTTAGTCGATGGTGGTTCCCCCTTGCGAGACTTGGAGCCTTAAAAGATCTAGATGAAGCTCTTTCGCCAGGTTATTTGGAGAACTTCTTTCCACGTTCAGTAGAACTAAATAGATTTGAAGGAATACAAGTAGGAGTTCCTTCTACATTTAATATCCAAGCGGTAGCTTACAATAAGACTGTTTTAGATAAAGCAGGTATTAAAGCTCCAAAGGAAAAAATAGAAGATGCTTGGACATGGAAGGAATTTGCTGAAAACATGGCTAAAGCTCAAGCAGCGCAAGAAGTTAACTATGCTTTTATCTTCTGGATGCATACTAGTAATTGTCGGCTTTTTCCTGTATATGCAGCTGGGGGCTCGATCTTTTCCGAAGATTTCAAGACCAACAATATTGATAATCCAGAGACTTTAGAGGCTCTGGAGTTTATGGTTGACTGTGCTGAAAGAGGGTTAGTCCCTCTAGATAATATGAGTTCAGCTATAGACTGGACGACAAAGTTCGCGGCAGGAGACTTTATAGGATGGGTTGGTAACGGAAATTGGTCAATAAGCACCTTTGGGGAAATTATTAAGGATTTCGAATGGGATTTTACATTTCTTCCCACCTGGAGAAGGCATAGTATTCCCAACCAGGGAGATTCGTGGTGCATGTTCAAGCTATCGAAGAACAAAGAATGGGGAGCTAAATTTATTGAGTTCATGACGAGCAAGGAGAGCCTTCTTCGCATGTCAGAGCTTACTAGCTGGTTAACACCACGCAATGATGTGGCTGAAGAGGTGAAATTTCCATATCGGCCAGATTTAGGGATCTTTTTCCTTGAAGCATCTAAAGGTATTCTACCTCATATGCAGGCTGAGAGTGCATGGCCTGCCTATCCTGAAGCGGATGTAAGACTTCGACCTATCATTGACGACATGATTCGAGGTAAAATTACTGCTAAAGAAGCACACCAGAAAATGATAGCCGAAGTAAATGAGGTTGTAGAACTATATAAATAACTTCGCTTACATTCGCATAAGGTGCGCCAGATCGATCTAATATGAGCGGAGGAAATAAGGTCTATACCCTCATCCTATCCCTCTCCCAGGAGGGAAGAGGGAACATCCAGATGAAGTTTATCTCTTTATTTCCCCCTCCCTTGCTGGGAGGGGGTTAAAGGGAGGGTGATTTGAACTCGGCTAAGCCAATATGAGCGAATAACTTTAAACAGAGAGAGGGATAATTTTATCCCTCTCTCTTTTAAGGGGGATCTTTATGTATCAAAATCATAGATTAATTAAAAGAAGGAAACGGCTTCAATTAGCACCTTACCTTTTTCTTCTCCCATTTTTTATCCCATTCATAATTTTTGTTGTCTGGCCTATTATTCATACTTTTTATTTAAGTTTTTTGAACTGGAGATTGACTGCTTTTAATCCACCTCAGTTTGTTGGAATCTCAAATTATGTAGAACTCTTTAATGATAAAATTTTCTGGCTCAGTCTCAAAAATACAGCCTATTATACCATAAGTGTAGTACCTATTGGGATCTGTATTTCTCTTTTTTTAGCGATATTAATGAATCAAAAGATTCCCTTAAGAGGTATGTTTCGGGCAGTTTATTTTTTACCTGTTATAATCTCTATGGTAGTGGTATCTCTGATGTGGCAATGGATATTTGATCAGGACATGGGAGCAGCTAATATTCTTCTGAAATCTTTAGGTTTTCCTCCCCAAAATTGGCTTTCCAATGAACGATTAGCCATGCCTGCGATTATTTTTACTGCTTTATGGAAAGGAGTGGGTTATAACATGGTTATACTTCTTGCAGGACTCCAAACAATCCCTGTAGAATTACGTGAGGCAGCTCGTATTGACGGAGCTAACAGTTGGCAAGATTTTAGATATATTACCCTACCTTTACTTAAACCTACAATGTTATTTGTTCTTATAATGGCGACATTGGGTTCATTTCAGGTTTTTGACCTAGTTTATGTGATGACCGGTGGTGGACCAGGTCAAGCCACTAAAGTGCTAATTTTATATATTTATGAAAAAGCCTTTCAATTTTGGGCTATGAGCCGAGCAGCTGCAATGGGTGTAATTTTGTTCATAATTTTGTTAGGATTAACCATAATTCAACTTAGATTCTTTCGGGGAGAGATTGAATATTAGGTGGGAGGTGTTACATGAATGAAGGACTTTCAACGGAATAAAATAATTTCTTTATCAGTAATAGTTGTAGGTGCAGTGATAATGGTCTTTCCCTTTTTGTTTATGCTTTCAGGTGCATTAAAATCAGATTCAGAATTTTGGAGTCGCTCACAAAATCTTATTCCAGAAAGATTAGCGTGGGAAAATTTTAGAAGGGGATGGGGAGTTGCACCTTTTGGTCGTTATATGTGGAACAGTTTCTTTATTGCTACTTGTCAGACCACTATAGTAGCATCCATCGCTTCTCTTACTGGATTTGCTTTTGCTAAGTATGTCTTTCCTGGGCGGAATTTTTTATTCCTTTTATGTTTATCAGGTCTTATGATCCCATTCCATGCCAGGATGATCCCATTGTTTCTGATAGTCCGGGATCTAGGCTGGCTTAATTCTTACAAAGGAATTATAATTCCTGGAATGGCCAGCCCTTTTGCAACATTCCTTATGAGGCAGTATATGCAAACCATACCCGATGAGCTACTTTATGCAGCTCGAATCGATGGTTGTTCTGAATTTGGAATATTTTGGAGAATTATACTGCCACTGATAAAACCTGCAATATCTGTAGTTGTAATCTTTACTTTTATGAGTAGTTGGAACAACTTCCTTTGGCCTTTAGTAGTTTTACACTCACAACAATTATATACTATCCCTCTCGGCTTATCCAGATTTACTTGGCAATTTTTCACCCAGCATAATCAATTACTGGCAGTTATGATTATTACAATCATGCCGGTCATAGTCGTTTATACCCTTTTCCAGAGACATTTCATTCAAGGTATAGCTCTTACTGGCATGAAATATTAAGGAGGAAGATTCATGACTAAATTTGATCAGCGGATTAGTATAAACAGTTTTGCAGGCTATGAATTAATCCCGTGGTTACAAAAGGTAGATGAACTTGGTTTTCAGAGTGTAGCAATCTTACCTTCCGGCCCTGGTCCAAAAGCAAGACATTCTTTGGGCGAATTTCCAACTCTTGATTTCTATAAAGGATATGAAGCAGAGAGACAAGAAATAAAGTAGGTATTAAGAAAGTTTAAACACATTAGTATACACCAAGCTTGGGATAACAATTGGAAAGAATGGATAGATTGTGCTTATTATTTTGGAGCCAAGATTGTTACAATACATCACAAAAATAGAGAAAAGGGGGAATCTCTCAAAGCCTTTTTAAACAGACAAAAAAGCGTGTTTTTTGAAATTGGTGACTATGCTCAAATTAAGGGTATTAATATTGGAGTAGAAAATCACAGTGGTAGATATGAAGATTATGTAGCTCTTATAAAAACTCTTGAACATCCTGCAATAGGTGCTACCCTTGATATAGGGCATTGTTCTTATTCTGAAGAGATTGAATCTATAGAAGATATAGAAGAAAGAGCAAAGAAACTCAATGAGTTACTTAGCCAATTGGTTAGAGATTTAGGCTCAAGGATATGTCATTTTCATATTCATAATGTAAAAAAATATAAGGATATTGATTTTTCAAGGATTCCTCATCCATATTGGAAAACAGGGAGCTTTGTAGATCATCGTTCTTTACCTGAAGGTGAGATTAATATTTTTAGCTTATTTACTGTGATTAAAGAGATTAATTATCGAGGTATGTTCGTCATTGAACTTGAAGAACCAGAGCAGGAAGAAAAAGCAAGAATATCAGGGGAATATCTCGATAATATTTTAAAGGAATTAGCGTTGTAAGGAAATAGCAATTAAGCGAGGTGCAGTGAGCTTCTGGGATTGATAGACCAACCTTTGACAGTGGTGAAAAGTAGCCTAAGAGCTGTCTTAGCTTTAACAGTGGTGATTATCCCTTCCAGAGATAGAGTAAAATGTTATGATCTATTTTACTCTATCTCTGGAATTATCGCCATTTTCTTACCATTCCTCCCAACACTGTCAATATATCGAAAATCACCTCTTTTGATGAGGTGATTTTTTATTTTCCTTAAACTAGAGAGGTAAGCACGTAGAATATCGTGCTAGCAGATTTGGATTTGAATTTCCTTAAATCACCCTCCCCTAACCCCTCTCGTCAAGGGAGGGGGAGCTAAAGAGATCGAGCTTATCTCGATGTTCCCTCTCCCCTCGTGGGAGAGGGATAGGGTGAGGGGGAGAATCATATTCCCCAGCACAAAGTTTTACATGCTTCGACTAGAGAGGAGATCACTTGATAGAGGACAAATTTTATGATAAGATCGGGGTGTATTTATATTTCTTAAAGGAGAGATAAGATATAGAATTAAACTTCAAATTTGTAATATTGCTGATAATAATATTGCTTATCAGCATAGGAACTTCATCCTTCGTATCTGCTCAAGAGACTACAAACATATCCAAAGAGGACAGGAAGGCTTTGGAGCAGGCAGAAAAGGATATAGAAATACTGGAGAGAGGATTATAAATCCTTTAATACATAAGGTAAATCTTTCAGGCTAGGGATCACCGCATCGACTTCCTCCCTCTCTTCATCCTTCAAATCCCTCCTGAATAGAATCCCCTTCATTCCCACTCCCTTCGCTCCTTTGATATCACTTTTTAGATCATCCCCAATATGCACTGTCTCTTCGGCCTTAACTCCTAGTCTGCCTAGGGTATGAAGGAAGATGAAGGGGGAAGGTTTGAGCTTGCCCACCTCATCAGAGAAGGTGAGATGGCGGAAATGCTCTATCAATTTCTCTTCTCTTAGAGATACTCTAAGCATACTTCCAGGGGTTACTCCAGTATTGGAGATAAGTCCAAGCGTGTACTTAGAGGAGAGGAGAGGTATAACCTCGTTCGCCCCTTCCATTATCCTAGGAGGGATAAAGAGATGAGCGCTAGTATAGGAATATTCAGCTTCATCGAGCAATCTCTTATTCGTCTTTATCCTCAAATACTCGAATAATTTTTTCACCTGATCGCTGGGAGGAACCTCCTCGAGCCATCTCTCTCTAACGTCATTGGCGTATAATCCAGTTTTAATATAAGCTTCAACTATCTTCCTAATATCCACATTATGCCCATTGCGTTTCATAGCTCTAGCTATCCCCAATACCCTCATCCTCCGCCTTTTTTCTGCTTCTTTTCTCTCAGAGAGGTAAAACAGCGTATCCCAAAAATCGAAGGTTATAGCTCTTATCGTCATTTTTTCTCCTCGAAATCCAAGCTCATATCTAATATCCCCGCAGAATGGGTTATCGCGCCACTGGAGATCACATCGACACCTGTCTGAGCGATCTTCCTGATGTTATCTAAGGTTATATTACCTGAAGCCTCTACGAGAGCTTCCCCATCTATAATCTGGACAGCCTCTTTCATATCCTCTGGACTCATATTATCTAGCATAATAATATCTGCGCGCGCCCTTAAAGCCTCCCTAACCTGCTCTAAATTTGTTACTTCTACTTCTACCTTCATCGTATGAGGTATAGCCTCTCGAGCCTTTCTCACTGCCTCGGATATGCTTCCCAAGGCAACGATATGATTATCCTTGATCATTACCGCATCGTATAGGCCAAAACGATGGTTATGTCCCCCTCCCACTCTCACCGCATATTTTTCTAAGAGTCGCAAATTAGGAGTTGTCTTTCTAGTATCAACGATGCGAACTGGATAGCCTTTAACCGCTTCAACAAAGGTCGCAGTCATTGTAGCTATGCCTGATAACCTCTGTAGGAAGTTCAGAGCGACTCTCTCCCCCATTAAGATAGAGCGAGCTTGTCCTTCAACCGAGGCTATAATATCTCCCTTCTCCCCCCTCTGTCCATCTTGTAATTCGGGGACAAAAGAGATCCTCTCATCTAAAATCTTGAAGGTCAATTTTACCAGTATTAGTCCAGCTATTACTCCCTTGCTCTTGGAGACTATATGGGCTTTAGCCTCAATGTTATCCGGGATCAGAGAAGCGCTGACATCACCAGTCCCTATATCCTCCTGTAAAGCACGCCAGACGATCTCTCTCAAAGAGAGATCGTTCATCATCTCTAACGGCGAAGGATGATGTGTCTCAGCCAATTAGTATCATCCCTTTCTGGATAATCCACTCGATGGTGAGCTCCCCTACTCTCGGTTCTGCTCAAAGCCGCTCGAGCGACTAATTCGGAGACCGTTAGCATATTCTTCAATTCCCAACTGGGGGGCTTCTCCTCCTCAGCTCTCTCCCGCAATTCCTCAAATTTAGCAAGCGCCCTTTTCAAGCCCTCTTCAGAGCGGATAATACCAACTTCGTCCCACATCACTTCCCTGAGCTTCTCTCGGACCTCTCTAAGATCGGTCGATAACTTTGGAGAGCCGATATCAGGAGTAATGTGGGCTCCTGAAGAGGTCGGAAGTCCATTCTCTATTATGAATTCTGCTAGACGACTCCCGAAGACCACACATTCCAAAAGGGAATTGCTGGCTAAACGATTGGCTCCATGCACTCCAGTGCAAGCGATCTCTCCTCCCACGAATAAGCCCTCTACATTGGATCTCCCGTAGGTATCTACCTTCACCCCTCCCATCAGATAATGGGCTGCAGGGGCGACCGGAATCTGCTGATTGATTATATCCAATCCATATCTCGAACAAGTATCAACGATAGTAGGGAAGCGTCTCTTGATGAGAGAAGGAGATAAATGGGTTAGATCTAGATGGACATTAGAGACGTTCGTCGCTTTCATCTCCTGAATTACGGATCTACTGACGATATCTCGAGGAGCAAGATCGGCTAAGGGATGATATTCACTCATAAAAGCCTCCCCTCGAGAATTGCGGAGGATGGCGCCCTCTCCTCTCACAGCCTCAGATATCAGGAAGCGAGGGGCAGGAGGGAAACAAAGGGAGGTCGGATGAAATTGGACGAATTCCATATCCATAATCTCAGCTCCGGCTCGATAGGCCATCGCCACTCCATCACCAGTAGTTAATTCTGGATTGGTGGTATATTTGTAAATCTGCCCTATTCCTCCCGTCGCCAAAACCACCACTGGAGCGCGAAATGCGCGTAGCCTCCCTATCCTCGTATCGAAAGCTATTACTCCTGTGCAATGAGAATCATCCATAATTAGATCTAAGGCAAAGGTATGTTGATGAACCTCAACCCCGGTTATAGATCTCAACTTGGCGATGAGGGCTCGTTCGATCTCGCGCCCAGTCGCATCACCTTGAGCATGTAGGACTCGTCTCTTGCTGTGCGCTCCTTCGAGAGTCAAGGCTATTCTTCCATCGCTGGTTTTGTCGAACTTAGTTCCTAGCTCGATCAATTCCTTTATTCGTCGAGGGCCCTCCTCGGTTATAATCCGAACAGCTTCCTCATCACAAAGTCCCGCTCCAGCCACTAAAGTATCCTCGGCGTGAAGGGAGGAAGAATCCCCCTTGGATATGGCCGCGGCGATACCTCCCTGGGCATGCTCGGTATTGCTCTCCTTGAGTTCCTCCTTAGTTATTATCGTCACTGAGAAGTGAGAAGCTAACTTTATAGCTACTAACAGCCCAGTCAGACCACTTCCAATAACTACCGCTTGGCTTACTTTCTCCTCTATCATATCCTCAACATCCGTTCTATAGCGTTGTAAGCTCTAACTCGAATGTCCTCGGGGACGGTTACATGATATTGATCGTCTTCTAGCGCCCACAAGACCTTCTCCAAGTTGATGAGCTTCATATCAGGACATATCACTAATTCTGAAGGGGAATAAAAGATCTTGTCAGGATTATCATTTCGTAAGGCATGCAATATCCCTAACTCAGTGCCAATTATGAACTCCTTAGCATGATTATCCCTAGCATATCGTCTTATAGTTGCGGTGCTTCCCACGAAATCAGCTAAAGCGATCACCTCTGCGGTGCATTCGGGATGAACCGCTACTTTAGCCTCGGGATGTTCTTCCTTCAACCTCTTTATATCACGAGCCATAACACGATGATGAGTGGGACAGAATCCATTCCACAGGATGATCTCCTTGTTCGTCTGAGTGGCGACATAAGCTCCTAGACATCTATCAGGGACGAATATTATCTGATCAGCTTCGATCGATTCCACAACCTTTACGGCATTAGAGGATGTGCAACAGATATCGCTCTCCGCTTTGACCTCTGCGGGGGAGTTCACATAACATACTACCTTCGCGGTGGGATATTTCCTCTTCATCTCTTGTAGCTTATCCACGGTTATCATATCCGCCAAGGGACAACCAGCGTCCGAATCGGGCAGCAGAACTCTCTTATCAGGACAGATGATAGCGGCGGTCTCAGCCATAAATTTTACCCCGCAGAATACGATCACCTCGGCTTCGGTAGCAGCCGCCTTTTGGCTCAATCCCAACGAATCCCCTACATAATCCGCTATATCTTGAACCTCGCCTATCTGATATATATGTGCCAAGATAACTGCGTTTCTCTCTCTTCTCAATTTGTCTATCTTCTGGACTATACCGTTTTTCATCCATTTCCCCCATTATTCTATTTAAAGAAAGGGGAAGGAAATACGCCTTTCCTCTCCCCTTCCTTGATTATTAAGCTTAATCTCCCCTTTACTCGCCTTCGGTGATCTCTATAGTTATTATCTCTATGGGATATCCCAGATCGATAAGTTCGATAGCCACAGACTCCGCGTCCTCTCTGGAGGTAAATTCGCCTATCCGGAGCTTATACAAGGGAATATCAGCAGATTCTCTTATCATATACGCCTCGGAATACCCTAATTTCCGCATCTTTGATAAGATGCGCTCGGCATTCTCCTTGAAAGCGAAAGCTCCGACCTGAACTGCCCATTTTCCGGTCGGTAGAATCTTAACGTAAATAGGCAATCCTCCTCTTCTTATGCGAGAAGCCTCCTGATAAGCCCGCCCGGAGGTGGCGAATTCATCTATTTGCACCTTATCAAGATCTACTGGTCTCTCCGTTAGCTCGGTGAAGATCATCCCTCGTTCCTCCAATTTCTTCTCAGCCTTTCTCCTATCCGCCTTGGTAACGAAGGGTCCCAGGTGAAGAGTATAGGTCTCATAGGTTTTAATAGTTGGTACAACTTCTGGCTTCTCTACCACATTTCCTACCCACACCATCAGATCAAAGGGAGTCCCTCCCGGAGGAATATCTTCCCCTATTACCTCAACGGTCCAGGTTCCGCTTACCTCCCTGTTTATATCCCAAATACGGATATTTTCATCTGGTAAGGAGAGCTGAACTCCCGGATCCTTGCCAGTTATCAGGGTGCCATTATCATACAAATTGAAGAATATCTTTCCCCTTAATATCTCCAATTTAAAAATAGCGCTATCATAGACTTCATCGAATTCGATCTGTTGGAGATAAGTCTCCCTAAGCTTTATAACTCCACGGAGGTTAGTATGAACTGTTTTAAAAGCCTCCGGTCCTGGCTTCCCCTCGATACATTCTAGCTCTGATAACCTTTTACTTATCATCTTGGTGAGGGACCTTTTCTCGCGCTCTAAGGGGAAGCCCTGGAGATAGTAGGAGGCGGTCGTTCCTCCCCAAGATACAGCCAAAGTCGGTATTATCTCTCTGCAATGGTCTTCCATAGTGTCTATAGTCGATAGGATGTTATACTCTTCCGCATATACTGTTAGACATAATATTAAAGCAAGTGATATCAGACTGAGATTGATAATTCCCCTAGATAAATAATTCATTGCTCCACCTCCTAAATAGGTTTATTTAATGATAACACAAAGCTCGATTAATGTCAAGAATTTCTAGGAAACTTATAAAGTTCTTTCGATGTTAATTAAGATTTGTTTTTGTTCGCTCTCGAAAATGCACATTAATATAGATATTCCCTTACTTATCATTAATAGATGTAAGTGATATCTCATCAAAGCAAGTATCAACCTTAGAATTAGAAAATATACCAAAATATCCCTCTGAGAGAGAATCATCGTTATAAGTTCCTAATATCTGCCCGTTCAGATAGAGCTTCATTTCCGTGTCTAGACAGGATACTCTGAGAGTATTCCAATCCCCTATTAGACAAAATCTTCGGGAGTAAGTGTTCCAATTTTCTATGTTGATCCAAGGACCCTCGAGGGTCTTTCCCAAGATGAAAGAACCGAAGGAGTTGATCCCAAAGTTATAACAGTTGCCAGAATTCCCCCGAAAACAGAGGCCAAAGGCGTTATTCAGTGAACCTCCCTTCCACTTCACTTTAGCCTCCAAAATAAAATTCGATTTGATCTCCGAGATGAGGGATACATTAAGATATCCGCTTTGATCTCCTACGACGCAATAGCTTCCATCTTCCGTGGTCCATATCCCCCTTTTAGCTTCCCAACCTTCGGCATCGCTGAAATCATCGAAGAAGTCCGGAGGGGTTGAAGGAGCAACTGTTATCTCTACGCTATTATCACTCCTTCCCCCTCTGCCATCAGTCGCTTTTACTCTAATAGTGAAAACTTTGTTCTCCCCAACAAAAGGAGCGTTCCAAGTTACAGAATTATCAGTTATGATGTTCAACACCCCTCCCTCTGCGATCCAGGTATAGGTGAGTGCATCTCCGTCGGGATCGGTTGCTAGAGCGGTTATATCAATCGTTCCCCCTCCTTGAGTCGTTGTCGTGGAGACGATCACCTCGATCGGTGAAGGGGAATTATTAGGTTTATCGATACTCTCCCTTTCACAACCATTTATCGCCGAGAGGGTAAATAAAGCTATTAATATGCTGATAATTTTAAACTTCATATCTACTCAGACTTGTTATCCTTTCATACCGGTAAGGGTTATTCCCTCGATGAAGTACTGCTGAGCAAAGAAGAATACCATTAGCTATCTTGTTCTAATTATAACCAGAAAAATTTTATTTGTCAACTTGAATTAAGAGCCGGCGACGCATATAAATTAGGGACTGGGAAAGCAAGGATATTAGATTCCCGATTCTATATGCTTCCATTACTAAAATAATGTTGACAAATTTAATATCTTTTGATATAATATAAAATATAAGTGAATTAGTTAGATTTAGGCGATATCAAGTAGTTTCAGCAAAGCAAATATTCTTGACAATAGTTGATAAATAACTTAAAATATAGATAGTTACTCAAGGGGGAAGAATTTAAGGGAAGATCTTTTGACTTAATCAAATTCGCCTTTTTATGATATAATACTCAAGTGGCGCATAAAAGCTTTTGTCCGAATTTTTAACGTGTCATCTGAGATAGATAAACTATATGAGTAATAGCCTTGCTCAAAAACTAAGGGGGATTGGTAAGTGGAAAAAAAGCCAGAAAGTAAGAGCAAAAGAGGGAAGATGATAATTATATCTCTCCTGCTGATCTTAGTCGTAATTTTAGTAGGGGTAGCGATAACTCAAACCAGGGTTCAAACTAGGCTGCCAGAAAGAAGAGAAGAGGCGGGTGAACTAATCTGGTATGAGTATAATGAGGGCTTGGATAAAGCGAAAGCAGAGAATAAACATATCCTCATCGACTTTTATACCGACTGGTGCAAATGGTGCGAAGTTATGGATGATGAGACCTATGGTGATGAAGCGGTTAAAGAGATTATTCAAGAAAGCTTCGTGCCAGTAAAGGTAAATACCGAAGCCTCGGATAAGGTTACTTACGAGGGGAAGCTAATAACTAAAGTTCAGTTAGCCAGAGTTTACGGCGTAACAGGCTATCCTAACACTTGGTTTTTAAAGCCAGAGGGAACTCCAATCGCTCCCCTATCAGGATATGTAGAGCCTGAACCCTTCGTTGATGTCCTCAATTATATTAAAGATGACATCTATGAGGAGATGAACTTCAAGGAGTATGTTGAGAATAAGCGATAAGGTCCAAATTTATGAATGGAGAAGGAGCTAGTAGAATATGCAATTTGCTCAAGAGGTTTCGCTACTGATGGCGATATCCGCTGGTTTATTGTCCTTTATCTCTCCCTGCGTTCTTCCCTTGCTTCCGGTTTATATAAGCTACATAACCGGCCTTTCGATAGAGGATTTAACGGCGAAGGAGAGGACTAGTGCGCTAAGCCGAGAGATATTCTTAAGCGCGGTGATGTTCGTCTTAGGTTTTACCCTGATCTTCACCCTGATGGGAGCTACCGCCAGCTTGATCGGTCAATTCTTAATAAAGTATCGGGATACCATTCGTATAATCGCGGGGATTGTTATAATCCTCTTCGGCTTGCATCTAGCAGGAATCTTCAAGATAGGATTCCTATATAGAGAAAAAAGAGCCGACTTCGCCCAATTTCGATCTTTAGGGTATCTCTCTCCTCTCTTTATGGGGATGGCTTTCACTGCTGGATGGACACCCTGTATAGGACCTATCCTCTCATCAATTCTGATCTATGCTAGCACTACAAATACTGTTTGGCAAGGGATGGGATTATTAGCTGCTTACTCTCTAGGCTTAGGACTCCCTCTTCTGTTGACTGCCCTAGCAGTGAATATTGTTCTCAGCTATCTAGCTAAGCTTAAGAGATATATGGGGGTAATTTCTAAGGTAAGTGGAGTTATCCTCATCATAGTCGGGATTCTCATTATCTTCAATTTCTTCCAGCGATTCGCTGGATATCTGACTGGATAGTTTGAGGTGATTCGAGCTATCAAAAAAGCGTCGTTTTGAATTGGAGGTTTAGAGTTTAATATCGAAAATGAACAAATTAGAGAATAAAACCTCGGGCTACTATCGAGTAGAGTGCGATAAAATCGCGGATTTCTATGATCAAGTAGTTCGTTTTCTAACCTTCTTCTGTGGAGGGGAGAGAAGAGTTCGGGAGATAGAGGTTCAGTCTGTAGATCCTAAACCAGGGGAGAGGATATTGGATGTCTGCTGTGGAACGGGAAGTTTGACTATATTACTTAAGGACAGAATAGGAGCGGGAGGGGAGGTAATAGGAATCGATCTAGCACCTCGGATGCTCAATAAAGTTAAAGGGAAATCTTCGGAAGCATCCCCTTTTCTCGTTCAAGCTAATGCTGAAGCTCTTCCCTTCGCTAGCGATTACTTCGATAAAGTTGTTATATCTCTGGCTCTTCATGAGATGCCTCAGGAGGCTGTAAAGAATACGCTAAGAGAGATATACAAGGTTCTTCGACCGGGAGGGAGATTGATATGCATCGATCTTAATCTTCCGCAAAGTCGTCGGACCTTATTCTTTTTTAAACTGTTTATGTTCCTCGTCGAGAGTCAGACCGCTTGGGATATGTTGAAAAGAGGTTTGGTGAACGATATCGAAGAAGCCAAATTTTTCATTCTAAGGAGGAAAGCCGTAGGTAACGATTGCCTCCAGGTGATTATAGCGGAGAAGATAGAAGGAGATCGGTCATAATCTTGGTATCCTTACTAATAGAGAAATTAAGGGGAGATCCCTCCTTCTTCTGAACAAATTAGCTAAATTTGATTTTATCCTTTAATTGTTGTATAATAAAGGTGAAATAGGAGCAGTATGATTGTTCTCATAATACTTAAAAGTAGAGAAGACGAATATGTTAGATATTGAGATGCTAAGTTTTCAACTTAGAGAGGAAATAAGAGATATATTGGAGGTGCAGGGAAGCACTTTTAGAGAGCGTTATCGGGCAATAGTCTTTGAGGGGAAACTATTGCGGGATCCCGATTCCGCTTTTCACCTCTTGAAGCAAAGATTTATAAGGTATAGTTATATCCCTTGGTTAACTAAAAACAAAAATCTGGATGTGGTAATGGCTTCTCCTGCTCCTAAGGTGTCCCCTTCTAATCCAGTTATTAACTTGATCCTATTCATAGCAACGATAGCAACTACGCTCATCGCCGGAGCAGCCTTAGAGGGATATAATCTATTCAAAGATCCCTCTAACTTCACTGTGGGGATACCTTTCTCCCTTGCCCTGATGACGATCTTCGGGTTGCATGAGTTTGGTCATTATCTTGTTTCCCGGAGATATGGGATAGAAGTAACCCTGCCTTACTTTATCCCTGTCCCCTTTGGGCTTTTAGGGACTTTCGGAGCTTTTATCAAAATGAAATCACCCATAGATGATCGTAAGGCGCTCTTCGATGTGGGGGTAGCTGGACCTCTCGCAGGATTGATCATAGCGCTTCCCTGCTTGATCTATGGTTTAAAACTCTCTCAAATAGTCCCTCATTCTCCCACAGGAAATATCTTCTTTGGAGATTCGCTTCTCACTAGTTTTATATCGAAACTGATATTCAGAGGTGTTCCAGAAGGATATGATATCAGCCTGCATCCAATTGCCTTTGCTGGTTGGGTTGGATTGTTATTAACCACCCTCAACCTTTTACCCGCTGGCCAATTGGATGGTGGGCATGTAGCTTATGCGCTGTTAGGGAGGAATCATCAGATCGTAGCTCGTCTGATCTTTATAACCCTGCTGGGTATGGGTATCTTTTTATGGAAGGGTTGGTTTGTGTGGACCTTCTTGATCTTGCTCTTAGGGTTGAGACATCCTCCTCCCTTAAATGACTTAACCGAGCTGGACACCGGAAGAAAGATCCTGGGGGTCATCGTCTTCATTATATTTATATTGTTATTCGTCCCAGTTCCTTTTAGAATCTACTGGTAGGGATGATGTCCAATGGAGAGAGGAGAAATAGGACAAATAATAGAGGTAAAGGGGAATAAGATAAAGATAGAGTTACCCAGGAAACAATCTTGTGCGAACTGTGGCTCTCCCTTTTGCCATATAGCTGGCGATAAGAAGATGATCATAGAGGCTCGTTCCCCCTTCGAGGTGAAGGAGGGCCAATATGTAAAAGTTTCTCTAGAACCTAAAGTAGTTATGAAAGCTTCCTTTCTCACTCATATCTTGCCCCTTGTCGCTTTGATAATAGGAGTGATAATAGGGGGGCGAGTGGGAACTGCCTACAATTTGGGAAAGACAGGAGATCTTTTAGGAGCAATTTTAGGTATATGGTTTCTATTCCTAGCTTTCTACCTATTAAGAGTTTTCAACTCCCGCTTCGAGAGGAGTGGGGAGTATCTTCCTACGGTGGTAGAGATATTTGGTGAGGGAAAACAAGTTTGATCTCTATATCTTGATATATAGCGCTTCTCAAAAATGATATTTCCGATTTGCTTTTCAGGAAGCGCCTTTTTTCTTTTTGGAGCTATAATAGACGCGTATCTAATCAAAGAGGAGGTGCCTTGGTGGAGGTAAAAGAGCTGGTGAGGAAGCTATCGGAGGCGGTAGGAGTATCGGGGTATGAAGCACGAGTAGCTAAGATAATCAAGGAAGAGATAGACCAATATGCTACCGAGGTGAAGATAAATAGGATGGGCAGTGTTATCGCCTTCAAAGAAGGCGATAAGGAGAAGGGAGAGGTTAAAGTGATATTAACTGCCCATATGGACGAGGTCGGGATGATCGCCACTAAGATCGAGGAGAAGGGGTTCTTACGCCTCACAACCATAGGCCTCGATACTCGGATACTCCCCGGACAGGAGGTGATCGTTCACGGGAAGGAGGACCTGAGAGGGATAATAGGAGCTAAACCCCCGCACCTTCAGATTGAAGAGGAGAGAAAGAAAGCGGTAAAGCTAGAGGATATGTTTATCGATCTGGGATTAAGCCAGGATAAGGTAAAAGAGCTAGTCAGGGTAGGTGATCCCATCTCGTTCGCTAAGCCCTTCCTTTCTCTGCGCAACGGTTTCGTATCGGGCAAATCTTTGGATGATAGAGCGGGAGTAGCCGCTCTGATCGAAACTTTCAGATTGCTGACGGATATTAAGCATAGTTGCGATCTATACGGGGTGTTCACAGTTCAGGAGGAGAGCACCGGGTTAGGAGCGATGACGAGCGCTTACGAGATATATCCAGATTTAGCGATAGCGGTAGATGTCACCTTTGGAGCTATGCCAGGAGTGCCTTCTAAATATACCTTTGACTTGGGGAAAGGCTTAGTCTTCGCGATAGGTCCCAATGTCCATCCTAAGCTCTACGAGCTATTAACAACTGTCGCTGATGAGGAGGAGCTATCTTATAGCATCGAACCTAATCCTCGCTCTACGGGAACGGATGCGATGCCCATCCAAGTAGCCAGAGCTGGCATCCCCACCGCGGTTGTCTCGATTCCTCTCCGTTATATGCATACAGCGGTGGAGACCGCATCATTATCCGATATAACTAGAACTGGTAAATTCTTAGCTAGAGTAGTAGGGAGAATCGATGAGGGGATAAAGGAGGGATTGAGATGTTTCTAAGGAAGTTATCGGAAGCCTCCGGCGTCTCAGGTTCTGAGAATGAAGTGCGAGATCTTATACGCGAGGAGATCGGAGATAAGGTCGATGATATTCGGACCGATACCATTGGCAATATGGTGGCTACTAAGAAGGGCAGGAAGGAACGACCCACGGTGATGATCGCCGCTCATATGGATGAGGTCGGGTTGATGATATCCCATATAGAGAAGGATGGGATGTTATATTTTGAGAAGGTAGGAGGGATAGATGATAGGCTTTTAATATCCAAGACAGTTCTCATCGGTAAGGATAAGAAACCGGGGGTGATCGGGTCTAAGCCGATTCATCTTATGGAGGAAGAGGAGAGAGAGAAAGTTATAAGATACGATAACCTCTACATCGATATTGGAGCTAAGAATAAGGAGGAAGCGGAGGGAGCAGTTAAAATTGGAGAGGTTGCGGTCTTCGCCACAGAGTTCGATAAGATAGGAGATCTATATAAGGGAAAAGCTTTTGATGATAGAGTCGGATGTGCTATCTTAACCGATGTTCTCAAGGAAGACCTTCCTCTCACCGTAAAGGGAGCTTTCACCGTTCAGGAGGAGGTAGGGCTAAGGGGAGCAACCGTTGTCGCTTATGATCTGGATCCAGATATAGCTTTAGTTCTGGAAGGCACTTCAGCAGGAGATACACCCGATAACAAGGAATATAACATATCCAGTGCTATAGGAAGGGGCCCGGTAATCACTATCATTGACCCATCTATCGTATGTGATAAGAGGCTCGTGGATCTCTTGATCAAAACGGCTGAGGAGAACGATATTCCTTATCAGTTCAAGAGTCGAGTATCAGGAGGGACTGATGCGGGCAGGATTCATCTCACCAAAGAAGGAATACCTTCCGCAGTGGTCGCCGCTCCTTGTCGATATATTCATTCTCCAGCCGCTTTGATGAGCGAGGAGGATTTCAATAACCTTAAACGTTTGGTTCGCTGTTTCTTAACTAAAGTAGCTGAGGAATGGAGGACGGAGAGTTGAGAAATAATATTTCCCCGATTTTGACTTTCTATCTTCTACTCAAGAAGGAGGATTATTAAGTGAAAGAGCTGATAAAGAGATTAGTGGAAACATACGGACCTCCCGGAAGTGAGGATAAGATCCGTGAGGTTATAAAGAGTGAGATCGAGGGAGTAGTCGATGAGATAAAGACCGATGTATTAGGGAATCTCATCGCGATAAAGAAGGGCAAAGGCGCCAAGGTTATGGTAGCAGCTCATATGGATGAAATCGCAATTATGGTGACTCATATAGATGATAATGGTTTCTTGCGCTTCGATAGGATCGGAGGGGTGTCTCACTTCATACTTCTGGGGCAGAGAGCGATCTTTGCCGACGGAGTTGTCGGAACTTTTGGGACCGAGAAGTTAGAATCCTTCAAGGATATCAAGATGGAAAAGCTCTTCCTCGACATTGGAGCTAAGGATAAGGAGAGCGCCAGCAGACTAGTGGAGATCGGAGATACAGCCGTTTATGATAGGAAGTTTGAGGATTTAGGTTATAGACTCCTCTCCAAAGCGATGGACGATCGTATCGGTTGTGCGGTAGCGATCGAAACCGCGAGGAGATTGGAAGGGACTGATAACGAGATATACTTCGTATTCACTGTCCAGGAGGAGGTGGGAATAAGGGGGGCTATAACCGCTTCTTATGGGATCCACCCTGATCTTGGTATAGCGGTGGATGTTACCCGCACCGGGGATACTCCTGAATCTGCGATTATGGAGGTGTATCTGGGGAAAGGTCCTACGATTAAAGTTAAGGATTCGGGGATCATAACTCCTCTCACGGTGAGACGGATGATGATCGAAGTGGCTGAGTCCAATAACATTCCCTATCAACTAGAGGTATTGGAGAGAGGAGCAACAGATGCGGCAGCTATTCAGAGAGCCAGGGAAGGTGTTCTCTCAGGGGTGATCTCGATCCCCTGTCGCTACGTTCATACCCCTTCGGAGATGGTGGATTATAATGATGTTCAAAACGGGGTGAACTTGTTAGTGAAGATTTTAGAGAAGCCTGTCTCCTCTCAAATTTAAGTAGCTTTTTCAAGATAAATCAAAAACGATAGGGTTGGGTGAAGTGCCCAAAGGAGCAAAACAATGAATCCTTCAAATGTGCTTGAGTCTGACAAGGGAGGTACCTGTGACGAAGAGTGAGTCACTCGCCTGGTTCAAGATGGATCACAGATAGAAGGTGGCGTCTTCCATGCAAGGTCACCAGCCAGTTCGACAGTAGATCCATCCCGATGAGCA